>JACDDG010000247.1 GCA_013817115.1 Parachlamydiaceae bacterium
TATGTCAATGGAAACCGGCCTGTAAGTTCACTTACAGGCTTTTATAACAGGAATATGGATATAAATAAAATTATTTTTTCGGAAAATTTCAATGAACCCCACCGGGGTTCACCGAAAGTTTACAAAAGAAGGGCGCATTTATTTTTACCTGAATTGGAATGCGTTTTAGATTAATTTTTTTTTCAGGTCTCCAAAGTCCTATTAAAAAAATACTGCTCAACGGATTATTGTGGATAATGCCTATGCATGTAGGAAGCTGCACCCGGGGTTATTAAAAGTTGCCCCAGTACTGAGTTAATCAACAAGCATAAATTTTCTAGATAACATTAAGTGTTAATTAATTTTTATAAATAAAAAAGCAAGATTTTGTTTAAATGTGAGGTTTTATGGATTTTGTAAACAATAATCATTCCGTAGCAATGGTGCCTTACGTAAGGCAAGATGATGGGACAATGCAATCCTATGTATACCGAAGTGCGCCCAAAGAAACCATTAAGGTGGGAATGCAGCTTGTTAACGATTGCTTTAGCTCTCACATTAGATCTCTTGAAGAAAACCGTTATATAAGTACTTACAAGGCACTTAATTTGGGCGGAAAGAAAACACCAGAGAGTAGAATGATACGATCAGCTATTGCCATTTGTCCTACTCACAGTGAAGAAGAAACAGCTCAGCGCTTTTCCGCCTACAATAAGGCTACCCAGTATTTGAGCAATCTAACTGATGAAGATCTTTCAGAGCTTTTGACTACTGCAACACATCTCGGTTCTGCTACAGGAGGTGATGTCTTATCGATGGAAGTAGAGGGAGTGCCTCTCTTTGTTAAAAAAATTCGCCTCACAACCTTAGAACAGCAACATGTAGGATCCACACTCAACCTCTTCGAGCTGCCAACCTACTATCAATACGGTGTAGGTTCGATGGGATTCGGTGTGTGGCGCGAAATATCTGCTCACGAAATGACCACAAAATGGGTCCTCAACGGAGAGTGTCAAAACTTTCCATTAATGTATCATTATAGGATATTGCAACGCACTTCTCCACCGACAATGCCAACACCGGAGCAGTTAGAAGAAAGGCAGCGTTATGTCGATTACTGGGATGGCTCGACGGCTGTAGGAAAACGCGCGCAGGCCGCTAATTCTGCATCAGCCGATGTTGTAGTCTTCATGGAGAACCTCCCTTAAACGCTATATAAATGGCTCCGAGCTAAAGGTGATAAAGGAAGTCTTACCGAGCAATCGATGGCAAAACTCGAGCGAGAACTTAATTTGGTGACTGGATTCATGAAATCACGAGGCTTTCTCCAGTTTGACGCACACTTTCATAATATTTTGGCAAGTAACAATCGCGTTTATTTTGCAGATTTCGGTTTAGCGATGAGCCATAAATTCGATTTTTCACCTGAAGAGCAGGATTTTTTTGAAAAACATAGCGATTATGATCGCTACTATCTCGCTGCTGAGCTCGTCAGGAATGGCATCGCCGCAACAGTCCGCGAAGATAGCGATGTTTTTTTGGATGCATATCTCTCAGCAGAAAAAATGACATCTATATTACCCTCTGCTGTGGCATCAATAGCAGAGCGCTATAGGCCAATTGCAGTTTTGATGGACAAATTCTTACAAGGGCTTCTAAAAGAATCTAAAAGCACTCCATATCCAAAGGACTCAGTTTTAATGCGCTCTACAAATTCGGTTAGCGCCTGACGCTCATAGCCCGGTTGCGAACACACGCATTGCGCAATATTCTCCATATTATTTGAAACCAATGCCTTTAGATGCTGCATATCATCAATTTTCAAAGATTCTTTTTTGTTGAATAACTTGATCTGCTCCAGAAATTCATTTTGAAACATTGAAATGTTCATTTTTTCGGGTATCATTATTAGCTCCTACGCATAAATTATTAAATAACCAATACAATAATAAACTATAAGCTATAATCGTAAAGCAATTAAAATTATGACAATTAAAATTACGACAATAAGTTACGACAATAAATTACGACAATTAAAATTATGTTAAATCACTGAAAATAATTCTTGCTTGAAAAAAGGCTGGTTAAAACACCCGAATCTTTAGCTGCTGCTTCAGTGGATGGATTAATCAGAAGGAAAGGCAAGAACGTGAAGGTATTCCTTATCCTGCATGCGGTTCAGTATATTCTTTTCTTTAAATGCCATAACCTGTTTAATGGTGTAAGATGCCTAGAGCGTCATGTGGTTTTATTTAGCATTTTCTGCTCCTTAAAGTTAAGTGACATAACCCTTGACAGAAATCCGGGTATTGCTCTAAAATAAGTATGTATTTTTAAATTTCAAGGAGAGAACAGTTGGACAACACACATAACCTTTACAATTCTTCATTTTATACTTCGCCGTATAATTTTTCATTCGCTTCTGACACTGAAGAAACTGAAGAAGCGACAATTCCCGCTGAGACGCCACTGCAAAAAATATTTTCCAGAAGATCTTCTGAAGATTTATTAAACAGCCAACCTCTTTTACTTCAAAAAACTCTTCCTTCTAAAGAAGATGAATCAAATTATAATTGGAAACATGAAAATTATAAACGGAATATCTTACAATCATTTTTAAGCTATAATTCTCCTGCTCTGAAGCTTCAAAATGTTACGAATTTGCAATTACAATTAAATTTGCTTAAAGATGTTACATGCTTACAATTAAAATTAAAAAATGATGAAGCCTATTATATAGATTCGTCTTTGCAAAATCCTCAGCTTATCGTACTACCTGACTCAATTCTCATTACAGCAGAAAAAGTTGGAAACGGAACCCAAAGCTCCGTTTTTAGAACTACTAAGATTAACTGCCAGGGATTCCCAACCATCAAATGCATTTTCAAATTAGCTAAAAGCTCATATGTATCTGAATTTAATCTCCTTCAAAAATATTTAAATGCTGATGCCTTAGAAAGTCCTTTTATCGATCATATTCAAGCGTGCTACTCTATAAAAGATCAAAATATGCACCTCGCCATTTTTGAAAATAGTGATGGAGATTTAGCGCATGTCGACTACCTTGAAGTAGCCTCGCCGGTTAAATTTCTTGTTAGACAGATAAGTCAAATAGTAGCAGGTATAGAAATACTTCATGCCTATAATATTGTCCACCGGGATATTAAAGGAGAAAACTGCCTCATCAATTATAATGGCGTTGCCAAAATTACGGACACAGGCTTTGCCCGACTAAATCTTGATAAGGAAATTCACGCTACAAATTATACGCCCCTTTACGCACCGCCATTTATTTGGAATACTTTTGAAGATCAATTTCATGATAGAGGTTATCAAGGAAAGGATGCAGACAGTTTTTCTACTGGGATGACTATAGAATATGATGGTATTCTCCCTCTCTTACAACATTATTCAAGAGCAATTCAATTAAAAGATTTAAGCATTTCCAAGAGATTCTTTGAACTACAGACAAGAATAATGAATGCTAGAAAAGAAGTGACCATAAATTCTATGAAAGAGCTGATCGATCTTGGTAAAAATCACCCCAATCGCGTGAGCATAATCAAACGCGTCGCATTGATTTTTCCTGATAGAGATCAGCTATTAAATGACACATGGGCAGCGATTCAACTTTTCGAACAACATATCTCTAAACTGGAATCTGTTTGCCTAAAACATCTTGCAAATTTAGCCTATGAACTCATCAACTACAATTCTAATGTAATTCCGTCCATTGCTTCTGTTAAACAAAACCTAGAAAAACTCTGCAATCTAGAAATGAGCGAAACCAATGCATCCACAAATGCCAACACAAATCAAGTAAGGCCCCTAAATGCCCCCCTTTCTACGCAAAATACCCCTTCTTCCAACGAAGTAGTGAATAGAAATACATCATCACCCACCAAGACAAAAAAAAGGGTAATTTACTTAGAAAAATCTTTTCAGGCTCTACATGAAGAAACTACAAAAAAAATGAAAACCCAGTATTCACCTGAAAAAGTTGAAGATTATTCGTAATTTTCGGAGCTAATTTTAATCCATTGGGGAGAATGACTGACGCTATCTGATCAATCCATTTAGGAAGATTTGGCTGTAACCAGTTGTTGCCTTGCACATTGATCTCAATAAGAGGTAAGTACCTTAGCTCATGAGGGAGGAACTTTAAATCGTTCCCACTCAAGTTTATTTTTTGAAGATTTTTAAAAAGTTTAATTTGAGGTGGGAGAACTTTAATACCACAACCAGACAGATTTAGCTCAGTAATTCCCTCACACATGCCAATTGACAAGTTATTGTCAGTTAAAGCTTGTCGTTCTCCGCTATTTTTATTTAAAACAGCAATTACTGCATTAGCAATTTTGTCAAGTGCTTTTGCGTACTCGTCATGTATGAAAAGTAAATTGTTATGAATATAAACACGCACTTCTTCACTCAAAAAAATCATATGAGAATCAGCGAGCATAGGTTGAAGATTTTTTTTCGCTATTGAAGCAACCCGCTTCAATCCATAAATCCGATTGACACTGTAAAAGCTATCAACCCCACTATATTGGCATGTCAGAAATATGGCCTAAATTTGAAATTTTACTGTCAATTTAAGTTTCTGCTTCCCTTCCAAGGTGATAATGGTGTAAAC
>JACDDG010000248.1 GCA_013817115.1 Parachlamydiaceae bacterium
GGGTTCCGCTATCGCTTCACCCGGGGCTATTGACAGTTCCCCCTGCCGGGGGATAGAACACCGTTTTAAGTCTAAATTAGAAGCTAAAAGCCTGTCCTTCTCGTATCCCCCGTTAGGGGAAACTGTTAATAGCCCCGGGGGTGCAGCAATAGCGAAGCCCGGGTTTTAGGATCATTACAAAACGTGCTCCGGTAGGGGCGCGAGAAAGCCATATAAAACTAAACAAATAAGCCGGCCCTTTATACCGAAGAGCGTTCCAATTTTGGTTTTTGGCAAAGAGAGAGATCCCGCGATTTGAACGCTCTTCGGTATACGCTTTAAGACATTTTAACTACGCATTCGGTTCGTGCTCAGGTTCTTTTTCTTTTACGTTATCTTTGTCTTTCTCTTGATCTTTCTTAGCTTTTTTCGATCCTTGAGGTTCCTTTGCTGCTATCGCAAAAACTTCTTGATCGATAAATGTTAGATGATCGCCTTCAGCAGTTACAATGCTACGGCGTCCTTCATCAGGATGCATTAGCAGTTTTTCTGCTAGAGGATCTTCGAGATATTGTTCGATTGTACGTCTTAACGGACGAGCTCCCATTTCTGGCTGAAACCCTTTTTCTACTAAAAATGCCTTGGCCGAATCGTCAAGTTCAATGATAATTTGTCGAGAAGCCAAGCGATTAAGTAATTTTTTAAGTTCAATGTTTATAACTTTGAGCAATGCCACCCTGTCAAGAGGTTTAAAGATAACTACATCGTTTAATCGATTTAAGAACTCTGGCTTAAAGGCTTTCTTAACAGCAGCCAAAATCTTTTCTTTGATATGTTCGTAATCCATTGAGCCTTCTTGCGAAGCCCCAAATCCAACTTCGGTGCTCTTTTTAATTAGGTCTGCACCAAGGTTTGAAGTCATGATGACGATTGTATTGCGGAAGTCAATTTTTCTTCCGAAAGAATCAGTCAAGCGACCTTCCTCCAAGATTTGCAAGAGCAGATCCATAACGTCCGGGTGGGCTTTTTCAATCTCATCAAAAAGCACGACGGAATATGGGCGTTGACGGACTTGTTCTGTTAACTGCCCACCTTCTTCATGTCCTACATATCCCGGAGGAGATCCTGTAATTCGGCTTACAGCAAATTTTTCCATGTACTCAGACATGTCAACCTGAATCAAGGCTTCTTCACCGCCAAACATATTAATTGCCAGCAAGCGTGCAAGAAGAGTTTTTCCAACCCCTGTAGGACCTAAGAAAAGGAAAGCTCCAATAGGTCTGTTCGGATCCTTAATATCAGCACGGCTTCGACGGATGGCTCTGCAAATAGTACTAAGAGCTTCGTCTTGTCCGATGATATTTTCACGCAGAATTTCTTCCATATGAAGGACTTTCTGCGTTTCACCTTGCGTCAGTCTGTGCATAGGAATGCCCGTTTGTTTTGCAACAACTTGGGCAATATCTTCATCTTCGACGATCACTTCATGTTCTTCTTTATTAGTTTCCCACTCAGAGCGAACTTGTAAGAGCTCTTCCCGTAGATGTTTTTCTTTATCACGCAATTTTGCCGCTTTCTCGTATTCTTGTCTTCCAATAGCATCTTCTTTGGATAACCGCACAGATTCGATTTCGGCTTCATATTTTGTAATATCTTGCGGCTGATTCATCATGGCAATACGCATTTTAGCGCCGGCCTCATCAATTAAATCGATAGCTTTGTCGGGCAGAAATCGCCCGTGGACATAGCGATTGGATAAGACAGCCGCGGCCTTGATAGCTTCAATAGTATAAAAACACTTATGATGATCTTCGTATTTACTCTTTAATCCGATTAAAATTTCAATAGTGTCATCAACACTAGGTGGTTGGACGACAATCTTTTGAAAACGTCTCTCCAGAGCAGCATCTTTTTCGATATGTTTACGATATTCATCGATCGTCGTAGCGCCAATACACTGCAGTTCTCCGCGTGATAGCGAAGGCTTCAGAATGTTGGACGCATCAATAGCTCCTTCGGCAGCACCTGCTCCGACAATGGTATGTAATTCGTCGATAAATAAAAGGATGTTTCCGTTTTTCTTGACTTCATCCATTACAGCTTTGATGCGCTCTTCAAATTGTCCACGGTATTTTGTACCTGCGATCATTAAAGCGAGATCTAAAGTGATGAGTTTTTTTTTGCGGAGGTTGTCAGGCACCTCGCCACGAACAATTGCTTGAGCGAGCCCCTCAACAATAGCTGTTTTACCGACTCCGGCTTCACCCACAAGTACAGGGTTGTTTTTACGGCGGCGACATAAAATAAGGATTAGACGCTCCACTTCTTCCTTACGCCCAATGACCGGATCCATTTTGCCTTCACGGCACATCTCAGTCAGATCGTGGCCATAGGCTTTTAGAGCCGGCATTTTGTCGGAAATAGCATTGTTGTTTTTTTCGTAAGTCTTGCCGGGGGAGCCTCCCGCTGATCCCTGAGGATGTTGCGGTGGAGGTGAACCTGGAGGAGGTGGTCCTCCAATAGGGGGGAGTTGTAAATTAAAAGTGTCAAGTTCTTTGAGGACTTCTTTGCGCACTTCTCTGAGATTAACATTTAAATTTTCGAGTACTTGAGCAGCAACACCATCAGTTTGACGTAATAATCCCAACAGTAAATGTTCAGTTCCCACGTAATTGTGGTTAAGATTAGCGGCTTCTTCATTAGCATATTCAAAAACTTTTTTTACTTTACCAGTCAATGCAGGGTCACCGTAGACCTGAATTTCGGGGCCGTAGCCAACAAGTTTTTCAACTTCGCTACGCACTGTTTCGAAATCAATATTTAAATTGCGTAATACATTTACGGCTACGCCTTGACCAAGTTTAAGTAGGCCCAGAAGTACGTGTTCAGTTCCAAGGTAATTATGATTTAAGCGTTGAGCTTCTTTTTTTGCCAATTTAATGACTTGCTTTGCTCTATTCGTAAATTTGTCAAACATCTGCCGCTCTCTTTAAATATTAACATTGTGGCCCTTAGTTGAATTTTACGACTTCATGTATTGGGGTGCAAGAACAAAAAGAGTATATGAATGAGTTTGGACAAACATTTGATGCGAATCTTGCACCCTTCTGCCTGGTATTTATCACCAGGCAGAGGGAAGAGACTCATATCAAAGGTTTTTCTAACCGAAAAATAATGCTGACGTAGAATTAGTTGGGGGCTTGTAAAGAGATGTGAAAGCTCAAACCATGAATAATACAAATAACTTAAAATGCCGCAAATTTTTATTGGTCATCGCGACTATAAGCTATAATCAATGCTTTTGCGACGTTAGAAATCTGGGGATCTCGCTCGCTCTTGAGGATAGAAGCTAATTTCAGGCCTTCATCTTTGCGTTTTAACATAAAGAGAGCTTTACACATGTTTAATAATGTTGGCGCATGATCACCTTCTAACTTTAGAGATTTTTCTAGAAAAGTGAGCGCTTTTTTTGGTTGCCCCATTTGCAAATAGAGAGCTCCGGTTGTTTGAGCATCATAGGAAGAATCGGGATCTAACGCTGCTAAAGCTTCAAAAAATGTTACTGCTATATCGTATTTACCTTGGCGAAGATAGGCATATCCAATGTACCTCATTTCATCTAGCTGATCTTCCGACCATCCTAACGTATTTTTCCAATTGATTTTTCCCATGAATACCTTGATTTAGCCTTGTAAAAATTGTCCCATACGTCCAACCACATGTTGCAGCCACTGGTTTATTTTTGAAATCTGACCGAAGCATTTTGAAATTGATTTACGCTCATTTTCTTCCTCTTCAGAGCCACATTCTTCTTGCGCGAGTTTTCTTTCATCCCTTTCTTGGTCTTCTTCATCTCCTAAGCTTGGCAAAATTCGAGCAAAACCGAAAGGTGATTGCCTTTTATTTAAAAATTTTACAGGGGGTTTGAAAAAAGCCCAGGGGGAACTAAAAGGAGTAATACCTAATAGAAGGTCTATTTCGGTAAGGGTGGGATACGCATTTAGCACTTGAATCTGCGGCGGGATACTACTAGCTTGGTCAAGCCGTAACTGTTGGTTGAGCTGCTCGATCATTCGAGTGCGAACGGCATAGAGATTATATATATTGAGGTCGAGATTGTCAATTGTAGCCATAGTAATGCCTCCGTAATAATCTGTTTATAAAGCAGCGTTAGTGGCAACCCAAACGAAAAATTTTTTTTTTACAATACTTACTATCTTACTTCTTATTTTACCATTTATTCCATTATCAAGCAAATAAGATGATCATTCCAAATTCCTTTGCCGGAGGCCTTAATTTCTAGATGCATTGCATCTGGTGCAAGATCAAGCTTATTTGGCCAAACCACTACGCCATCACAGACAGACAGTAACTTCTTTAAGATTTAGAGGGTGGGATAGAGAATAGAAAACACCGAAAATGTGGGTGAAATTTTAATGCTAAGATCAACCCCGAATTTGCCCTTTCAGGGCTGCACCCGGGGAAAGACATCTACCGCTCTTTCAGAGCTCTAGGTCATTTTTAATTAAACCCATAGCTTGCCACTCAAGGGCAACGCTATGGGCTATACATCTTCCGCTCCCTCGGAGCTCAGGGCAGATTACTGACTGTACGGACGCTAGAGTTTAGACGC
>JACDDG010000249.1 GCA_013817115.1 Parachlamydiaceae bacterium
TATTGATTGGCATTTTTAAAGTTTAGAGACCCTCTAAACTGGAATGGGGTAGAGGCCCCATTCCTGGTTAGAGGGTCTCTGAACACTTACAGAAAAAAAGTAATCGCCATTGCAGCAGCAGCCTTAATGGGATTTGGCATTGTATTTGTTATTGGAATATCTGCAGGAACAACAGCCGCGACTCTTCCATCAATTGTTATTGCTGCAACTACGGGGTTAATCACAGGGTTAATCATAAAACAATTTTTTAGCTCATCAAACGGAACTCAAACTGAGATAAAGCTAAACCAATCAGATAGTAAACCAAGCCAATCAAAAATAAATTTCTTTTATAATCAATATCTTGCCGATCAAGAAAATCACATAGAAGACATCGTAGAGGCTCTTTCATTTCATTTCGGAAACAAACTCGAATCAATGCCTTCAAGCGATGAAGAACTAGACCAAATACTGCAATTCATCGATCAAATCAAGAGCGCTTTAAAAAATTTCGATGCTATTTTAAAAAACGTAGAAGATCAAAGTAAGACAGATCTATATCTCGATGATCCATCTATCGAAAAAAAATTTAAAGTCGCAAGTACCTTGACTCCTTTATCTGAAAAGCAACAACGTCATCGCCGAGAATCTCTGCAAAAAATTATTAATCATGCTTATTTGGCTCGTGAATTAAAACAGAAGGGCAAACTGATAAATGGTGATGATAATGAAAAAAACCTTTTGAGCGCCCTAAATTTTAATGTTGAAAAGAATTCCGGTTACGAAGATAAAAATTTAATGTACGAAGTTTTGTGTAAAATAGTAGTAAATCAGTTAAAAGATGAATCTTATAGCGGATTTGTATTTACTAACCCACTACAACTAATCAAAGAATCGCTTAAGCTCAGCGCTCTCAAAGCTAGACTTAGCGTTGCCGGAATTAAAACTCCTTTGCAAATTGAAAAGTTTAAAAAAACTCTACCCTTATATATTAGCTTAAAAAAAGAATTAGAAGAATTGGTCGAAAAAATTCATCTTAAACTAACTGAAAATTTTCCAATGAAAGATAATTCCATCCCAATGCGTTTTTTAAATAAAGTTATTTGTGATTATAAATTAGATTCCATCGGTTTGATACTTAAGAGATTTTTTGGAAATTTAAAAAATACTGTATTTAAATTTAATGATGAAAATTTTAGCAATTTAGAATTTGAAAAATTTCTTAAGAAAGTATCCGCAAAGAACCGTTCCCTTCTTTAAAGGGATGTGCTTTTAACAATGTGTCAAACGGCTCACGAATTTCCCATAATTTCTGAAAAAATTATGCATTTTACAAAATGGGGGGAATATTTCAAAGCCGAACTCATGCAAGGTTTCGAGGATAATAACGAGGTATTGGGTGATGGTGTGTGCACCGGATTTAGCCAACGTATTAGTTTCGAAGCTCAACAAAATCCTGAAATAACACCTGAAAAATTATCTGAGGGCATCAAGATAATTTCTCGTGATCGTTTCTATCAAGGAACATATGGTACGAATTGGGATAGATTTTCAGATTCTAATTTCAGATCTCCTCATTTTATAAATAATAACGGCTATGAAGAAAAAATGATCCTAACAAGGAAATTCAATAAGAAAAATCCTGCGCTAAAGGATAATTTTGAAGAGTTGGATGAATTTTTAAAGTTGTCTGCAGGCTGGACAAAGTTACACTTAGTTGGAGCAACACATGTTATTCTTGTTCGATGGGATACAGAAAGAAACCGCTATTGGGCATTGGACTCGAATGAAGGCTTGCTCTGTTTTGAAAATTTTCAAATTAAATCGGAAGATGCTCAAAAGCTTTTTCTAGAATTTGAAGATCTTTTTAATTTGAATTATTCAGAATTGAAAGAAATTGAATATGTTCAGTTGATTAAAAGCCAGCTATATTCCCGCCTACTAATCGATGAAATTTAAATATTAAAAGTCGAGTTCATTTTTGTTATATCTTCGAATTCGGATTTTGCAACCATAAATGCGATTCAAAGCGTCCTCCATTGTGGTCGAGTTTACTTGTCGTTCAATTTCACTTCATATGAAGATAGCTGAGCAATTTTACGAAAATTTGATAGAGTATTTGTTGAAGAATTGAGTGAGCCATTTAACCTTTATAAGCCTTGAGGCAATGGTTATTATACCGAAGTGCGTCCAAATGTTGGATTTTTGGCAAAGAGAAAGCCCCGGGATTAAGCGATCAAAAACGCCCAATATTATAAAATGGGGCTGCTTTTGATCACTTAATCGCGGGAGCTTTCTCTTTGCCAAAAATCAACATTTGAACGCACTTCGGTATAAAGCATTATCCTGGGGCAAACTCTAATATCCATTGAATTTTTTGTCCTTTCGCTCTTTTCTAGAGTCCTAAATGTAATTGAATATCGTAGTCCTTTAGTTGGAGGAATGCTGTGCTGCCACTTATACCGGGATTCACTACTTAGAATGTACAAAGAGCGTGGTAGCAACTCCTTTTCATATATACCGAAGTGCGTCCAAATTTTGGATTTTGGCAAAGAGAAAGCTCCCGCGATTAAGCGTTCAAAAACGGCCCATATTATAATATTGGGTCGTTTTTGATCGATTAATCCCGGGGCTTTCTCAAAGCCAAAAATCCAAAATTTGAACGCTCTTCGGTATACTTCTTTCTTATTTTGACATGAATCTAGTGATAGATAATTTATTTATTTTTAGATTTTATTAATTTTCTAGAATAGCTTGCGCATAGCTTAAAGACTTTTTGTAGCTGATTTTGTGATTTTATACCAAAATTTTTAATAAACTGTGTTGTAGCAACGCCCTCTTCTTTTGCACAAAGTTTTACAAAATTATGTAAATAGGCACCTATTAAGCTGTATTTTTCTAAAACATCTATCATTTTTCCCAGGTCTTTTTTTATTAAAAGTCGAGCTGCCTTAAAAAAAAATGTTGATGCAATCGTAGATTTAGTACTTTCTGTGATTTTTTCTTGTAATTCTTGTGGAAAGAAATGCTTTGAAAAGACAAGAAGTTTCAAAAGTTTTCCTGGAGCGCTAAATTTAAAACTGAAAATCAATAATAGGATTTCAATCATATCTTTATTCAAACAATATCTTAGAATTTTAAATATTTTATTGTCCTTGAAAGAATTATAATTCCCTAATTTAATTTCCTCTAAAAAGAGTTTGGCTTGATTAATTTCCATAGCTTCTCCTCAACTAAGTGAGCATTCGATAATGTATATCCTTATTTTACTATAAAAAGCATTTTTTTAGATATAATTTTCTATTATTGGTAATGAATTGACAAGATCAAATTTTTAAAATATTTTTTAGTTTTTCTAATAGTTTAGCTGACCGGAGCAATTTTGTCAGGATAACGATCTTTTCTGATGCTATTGTTAGAGATAGAATTTCTCAAGTTTTGAGGAACGGAAGAGTTTTTAATAGAAAGCAAGCTTTTAGAGTTATAGTCTATTATAGAGAGAACTAATATTTCTAAAAACTTTTTTTGAAGATTGAAGCGGGAGATGTTTTCTCTCTCAATTTATGGCATTGTCTATTTGTGGAACTTCCTTTACGACCTTGACAACTCTTTTTAATAAAAATTGATTGCTATACACCAAAAAATAATCTAAAGGTAAAATAAACATTTTAAATCTGTTTCTTCTGACTCCCCTAAAATAAATTTGACTTGTTGAAATAAATTTAAATTGATAAAATCCAGTTTATAGATTTCAACTTTAAAAAAGGATTAAAATTATGTTTCAAATCTCAACGAGTTTATCTACATCTTCAGAGTTTCGCAATTTAACATCGAATGCTACAGAAATTATAAAACTAAATAAAGAAATATTGAAACGCGAGTTCACTCCCATTCTAATAAGAGCTACTGAAGAAGCAATGATTGACTTGGAAAGACCACATATAAAATGTTTTATTTCTCCAATTTCTAAAATGACTTTAGCCATGACGGGAATGTTGATAACTTCACCACTCATAGTAGCAACTGCCGCAATTGGAGCGGTAAGGGGAAGGATATTTCTCGGAGAAGAAGGTTTGTTTTATGGCGCTCATTTGGGAGCTGATTATGGATCTTTAGGATGTCTGCATCGTTTTTTTCGTGCTGAACAAGAATTCGAAGACATTAAACATAAGCGAAAAATGCGTACCTAGTCTTTTTGAAATTTAATACAAGCGTGACAATTCCGGTTCTTTTGAAAAATTGGGGGAGTAATGCCTAGAGCGACGACGCGTGATTAATTTCCGAGCTCGGAGGTTTTTTTAACGCAGAGCGAGTCAGAGCCTTCGGCCCCCCTATAGGGAATTAACAAATCTCAGCTTTATAAGCCATTCATTATCAAGGACTTGAAATTTGTTATTAGGAGACGCAGACGCAGAAGAAGGCAAGGGAAGGCAGAAAAAAGAGTGAATAGCACTTAGGAGGCTTTTTGGCGCCCTACCGGGGCGCACGTTTTGAGATGATTTAAACCCCGGGTTCCGCTATCGCTGCACCCCATACTTCTACCCACATCTTTTTCTTTACAAAAATAATTTTTTTTATTTTTATGGCAAAATTAGTTGATATATTCTA
>JACDDG010000250.1 GCA_013817115.1 Parachlamydiaceae bacterium
TCATTCACTGTAAAACCTATCGTTGATGTATTGAGAATGTATTCTAGAATATATCAACTAATTTTGCCATAAAAATAAAAAAAATTATTTTTGTAAAGAAAAAGATGTGGGTAGAAGTATGGGGTGCCCCGGGTGCAGCGATAGCGGAACCCGGGGTTCGGATCATTATACAACATGCGCCCCGGTAGGGGCGCGAGAAAGCCCCATATGAACGCAACCACAATTGTCAGCCCCCCTCATTGATGCGAGTGGGCAATGCCCCAATGTCATTAAGTTAAGGAAAATTACACCTCAGAAAATGGTTAGACAATGACTGATGATGCTAGCCGCCCGAAAAACGTAGCAAAAATGTAGCTCAACATTCCAATGTTGAGTATCAACGTAGCCTCCAAATAAGTCCTAGCCACGATTGAGATGCGAGCAAATTCAAGAATTAAATGGGCCGCAAGCTATGATCACGATCAGGCTTAGACTTGTATGTCGAAACGTTGATACTCAACATTGGAATGATGGTGCTACATTTTTGCTGCATTTTTCGGGTGGCTAGTCATCAGTCAGCGCTTCAACACATTCTAAAGTGTAATTTTCCTTAACTTAATGACATTGGGCAATGCCCTAGTACCCATTCAGAAGCAAATAGATCAACACAGAGCCTTTTCTTCTCTCTGTGATCTTGATTTCTGTATAAATTACAACAAGCAACATATTTGCTTGGGGAGTTTTGCTCCCTTCTTTTTAAAGTACTCATTCAGGGGAGTTCCTTGACAAATCCTCACGAAATTCCTTCAGCACCTTCGGAAAGTGACCATGGGCTCTAGTTATTTCTTCTGCAATTTTTAGGTGCTCCCAGGCCTTTGGGAAATTGTATCTTTTGGCGTAGATTACAGCCAGATAGTACTCAACCTTTGGCTCTGAGGGGTCGATCGCATGGTACTTTTCTAAAAATTCTAAGGCTTCGCCAAAGCGCTGAAGTTGTATCCATGTCATAGCCAAACCAATTAATCCACTCCTAAAGCGGGGCTGTTGAGAAATGATCTCTTGCAGGACCTTCTGCTTGCCTTGAATAGATTCATGATTATCTTCAGTATGAAGAAACAAAGATTTCAACGCATTTGCATCCGCATAGCCATTAAGGTAATCTTCACAGTTTGGATTTTTCCCGATTTGATGTTTTGAAGGGGAGATTAATGTTTTCTGAAGCAATCTCTTTCCCTCATCAACTTTTCCACAAAGAATCGAACACGTTCCCATTAGTTCATCTATGAGGTTGTCATAGGGATTATACAGTTTAGCTTTTTCGTAAGCGCTCAAGGCTTTTTCAAAGGATTCTGTGCGCAAATCGTCAGCGGCCTGATTGAAATGCACCAGACCAACTGTTTCTTTTATGTTGCGCTCTTCTAGGGCAAACGTATCAATACTTAGATATTCACTTGATTCAACATTAATCCCGCGAGCTGTCGTTTCTATGTTGATGACTTTATTTCCATCCCGATACCGCACATAGATGTGTCCAGGGGGTGTAACTATTTCAAGCGGTAGACCAAGGCGTTGCGCTAAAGCCAAATAGAGAACTGATACTCCTAGGCAAATACCTCGCCTAGAATCAATAACAGAAGATAGAAATGTGTATCGATCGATTTCTTTAGCATAAAGTGAGTGAGGGGGGAAACGAAAGCCTAATTCATAAAAAATAAAGTCGTTCATAGTGCGAATCATTTGTTCCGGTGTTGCTCCGTTTGGCAAACGTGCGCAAATTTGCAATGCCATTAGATCGATTGCAGCTTCATAATTTTTCTTATTTTTTAAAGCTTCAGAATCGAGATTTTGTTGCGAAAGAAAAATAGCATGAGCGAGATCAATTTCTTCAGAGGGCAGCGAGAGAACTTCAGCTTCAGTTGTTGCGTAATGTCCTTTTAACTTTCGATTGTGAAGACCTCTTGCTGCATGCTCTATGGCTGCAAGAGCCTCTTCATTTAGCTCTGAAGCCTTTTGGTCAGGCTGATTATTCACTAAAGCAATAATCGCATGTACCGTTTGGCCCATGGACACTTCTGAAAGTGCACTTTGTTCTACTAAAAATGGATACGTGATTTTTGTGTTGTTAGGTCGAGAGGGGAGTTGCATCAATTGCCAAGCAACAGAAAGGGCATTCCGTCCTTCATTAGATTGTGGATATAATTCATAAAAGGCTAAATGCTGAGAGATAGAACGAGGATCTAAGCTGTTGTATATTGCTCGAATTTTGTGTGGAGTAGCATTTATTCCATGAAGAGCTGTTGGCAGAAGAGCTAAGCCTAGAATATATACACAACAAAGGCTTCGCCGTACAGAAATCATTATTAAGCCTTTAATGCGCAAATCAGGGAAGACAAATCAGGATTACTGGTAAGCATTTCAACAGTTGGTAAAATTCGATAGCTCCAATTCAAGTCTGAGATTATTCCTGGAGTATTAATCCTCTCTTCTTCAAGGGAAGTATGAACGAGTTCCGGAAAAAAAGCGAGGTATTCTTGTAAAAGATTGATATGGAATAGACCGCTTGTGTGATGACTAGTATAAAGTAGAGCAAATTGATATTCAGGGGATAGGGTAGGATGATATTCCCAGCCAGCAAACTTACAATAATCTAGAGCTTCGTTAGCACTTTCTTTCCACCAAAGCTGGAGCGTTGAAGAGTCATGGGTTGAAACAGTAGTTACACTGAGGGGCGGATATTCATTCGGCAAAATAAAACATCCATCTTTAGTGTACTCACGCTCCCAACGCATTACATTTGTGCCACAAATGCCCAGCTCCTTCATAACGTTTCTAACTTCCGGTGGAACAGTTCCCAAATCTTCTCCGATAGGTAGCATGTCTGTCGCGTCTAACATCATCGATAGAATCTTTCGGCCTTGTTGCAGAGCCTGAATGAGATCGGGTGGGATGTAATGGCCTTCACTAGCTTCTTCTCCGTGAGGGATAGCCCAAATTCTAAAAAATCCTACAATGTGGTCAATGCGGTAAATGTGGTAAAAATTTGAAGCGATTGCAAGCCTCTCTTTCCACCATGAATAGTTTTGTTTTTCCATTTCGTCCCAATTGTACAATGGAAAACCCCAGTTTTGACCTATATTAGAGAAAGCATCCGGGGGGGCTCCCGCTCCGAGGTCAAAATGAAATAGTGAGGAGTTAAGCCAAAGATCAGCACTTTCACGATCAAGAAGAATCGGTAAATCTCCCTTAAGATAAACTCCTAGCTTGTCAGCACAAGCTTTAACTTCCTTCATTTGTTGGAAACACAGAAACTGCACAAACGTATGATATTTAATGTCCATTTCAAATTTTTGATGAAGTTCTTCCATTTTCTTGGGATCTCTATTTCGTATTTCTTCAGGCCAAGAACCCCAACTATGCCAATGACAATGACTTTTAATTGATTTAAAAAGGGCATAGCCTTGAAGCCAAGGATTTTCTGCTTGGAACTGCTGATAAACCGAGGATTCTAAAATATTTTTTGAATGAAATTGGAAATAGTCTTTTAAGAAGTACTCGCGCGCAGTTTGCACTGCTTCGTAATTAACTCTAGGCGAAGAAGTAAGTTTCTGTATTTCCTTTAGTGATGTTTGGAGGCGAGTGTCTTCATGCAAACCTTGAAGATGAGCTAAACCTAAGTGCAAAGGATTGAGTGCATAGGCTGAAATAGAGCTATAAGGGCTTGTATTGGGTCCAGTATCATTTAAAGGTAAAAGCTGAACGGTATCTAAGCCTATTCTTTGACACCAAGACAACATTGGGATCAAGTCCGGATATTCACCGATGCCAGCACTTTGCCCGGAATGCAGAGAAAATAAGGGGAGGCAGATGCCATGGTGAGGTCGAATGCCTATTCGCTGCCATTGACTTGCTAATGGTGAGGCTTCAATTAGATTATTTATGGAATCATTGGGAATACTATTCATCGTGCCACCCCTGTTTAATAGAATACTATCAAACTCTAGTGAGAGTGTCCAATAATAAATGGTTCCCTCTGATATATCAGGTAGCTCTTACCAAGTTTAGAAGCAATAAAATATAGTAATTTATCATTCAAAGGATTAATCGGCTATCAATTCAATGAATTGATAGCCGAAAGAGTATTATTCCTTGTTTCTAAGAAAAAGAGCTCCGCCGCCGATAATCATTGCGACACCTGAAAGAATATACCACATGGTGTTATCTGTGTAACGCCCTGATACACCTTCAACAACTTTTTCAGTAACAGCTTGGGTAGAATTAATCCCAAAACCTAATAGAATAATGCCAACAACTAAGGCTATAAGCGCCAATGTACGTATTCCCATAGAAACCTGCTTTGCTAAATTTTTCTTTATGACGTATCAGGAGTATTCTCAATACTTATCATCATTCTCAGACAACATGATCCCTATGGGTGGCGCAGAATTCCAAATGATACCAATCTGCCGCGCTCAGCTCCTCGGCAATAGCTCAATGTCATTAAGTTAAGCTTTAGACACCTACTTTTATTAATCATTTAATGCCTCATGCGACCTAGAT
>JACDDG010000251.1 GCA_013817115.1 Parachlamydiaceae bacterium
GGATTAAGCGGTCAAAAATGACCCCATATTATAATATTGGGTCATTTTTGATCGCTTAATCCCGGGGCTTTCTCAAAGCCAAAAATCCAAAATTTGAATGCTCTTCGGTATACAATTTTCAAGCCAAGTTCTCGATCATAATGGTCCCGAGCTTGGCTGTGTTGTTTGCAGTATGCTACCAAACATGGCTTCATTTAAGCTCAATATTTTGGGGAGCATAGAATGAATGAAATTGTTGACTATACAGGTTTAAGTCATTTAGAAGTCTCTGAAGAGACAATTGAAACGATCACTCCGATCTTGAATCGTGCCTATCCGATTGATGTAGCCGATTTTATAATCGATCAGACTTCACTGGAGGATCAACTTCTTGTTTTTAATGCTTTAACTCCTGAAAAATCAGTATTGACTTTTGAATATCTTTCCACCAGAATCCAAAAAATATTCATTAGAGAACTTCCCGAAGAAAAGAAAATAAAACTGTTAAACGCTCTTTCTCCGGATGATCGAACAGCATTACTCGAAGAGTTGCCCCCCTTTCTTGTCAGTATTCTTTTAAAGTATCTTTCCCCTGAAGAAAGGGCTCTCTCTTTAAGTTTACTTGGGTATCCTAAAGAAAGTGTAGGGCGGGTGATGACTCCGGATTACATTTCGATTAAGCTTGATTGGACTGTGCAAGAGGTTCTTGATTACATAAGAAAGAAAGGGCATGACAGTGAGACTTTAAATGTGATTTATGCCGTTGATGAAAAGGGTGTACTTGTTGATGATTTTCGTATTCGTGAATTTCTTCTTAATCCATTAGATACCAAAGTAGAGAAACTATCGGACCATAAATTTATTGGGTTACTTGTCACTGCAAGCATAGAAAATGCGATTCTCATTTTTAGAAAATATGCCCGTACAGCACTGCCTGTAATTGATAGCGATGGAATGCTTTTGGGTATCGTCACTGTGGATGATATCATGGCCCTGTCAGTAGAAGAAGACACCGAAGATATTCAAAAAATTGGAGGCGTGGCAGCTTTATCAGAACCTTACATTGACACTCCATTTTTTTCACTCATGAAAAAAAGAGCGGGCTGGCTGATTATTTTATTTGTTGGGGAGCTTTTGACTGCATCTGTCATGGGACATTATGAAGAAGAAATTTCACAAGCGGTTGTTTTAGCCCTTTTCCTACCTTTAATTATTTCAAGCGGAGGAAATTCCGGTTCTCAGGCATCAACTTTGATTATTCGGGCTTTAGCTCTCGGAGAGATTTCAATTAAAAACTGGTGGATAATCATGAAGCGAGAAATTTTTTCGGGTCTGTTCTTAGGGGGGATTTTAGGGTTAATGGGTTTCATTCGCGTGAGTCTCTGGGGAATGATTTTCCTTAGTTATGGAGAGCACTGGCTTTTGATTGCGATAACAGTTTCTCTCTCTTTGATTGGCGTAGTGTTGTGGGGAACAATATCAGGGGCGATGTTTCCATTAATTCTTCAAAGGTGCGGAGTTGACCCTGCAACTTCTTCAGCTCCATTCGTTGCCACTTTAGTAGACGTTACAGGATTGATCATCTTTTTTAACATCGCGTTATATGTGCTTAAAGGAACTTTGCTATAGGAAGTAAAATGGACGTAGATGTTGGATATCAAGCAGAGATGCTCGCCTCAAAGACTAAGCATTATCTAGTGACTGCAATGGGTAGGATTTCAGAAGAGGCAAATGATGAAGAATTTTATAGAGCTCTTTGTTTTGCTTTGCGCGAAGAGATTGTGATCAACTGGCAAGCCTCTTCGCGAACTTTTCGTGAAAAAGATGCACGGATGCTTTATTATCTTTCTTTAGAGTATTTGCCAGGACGCATTTTTAGCAATAATATCGGAAATTTAGCCGCCAATGAAATTATCGAAATTGTTCTGCGAAAAATGAATCGCAACCTTGGAGAGATTATCAATAAGGAATCTGACCCTGCTCTTGGTAATGGAGGGCTCGGACGCTTGGCTTCCTGTTTTCTGGATTCACTTGCAACGCAACATTATCCTGCACAAGCCTATGGATTGAGGTATCATTATGGTATTTTTGAGCAACAGCTTTGGGAGGGTCTTCAAATAGAAGCTCCTGATTGCTGGCTACTTTCAGAAAATCCTTGGGAATTTAGACGTGATTTGCGGCGGGTATCTGTTCATTATTTTGGTACACCTGCAAAAGGCTATAATATCCATAATGATGAAATATTGTTTCTGAATGGAGATGCTGAGGAGGTTTCGGCATTACCTTTTGATATCCCCATTATCGGTTACAGTAAAACTTCACAATTTTCAGTCGTGACCTTACGGCTTTGGAGTACCAAGGAGTCACCGCGTAATTTTCAATTGCAGAGTTATAATGCAGGTAGATTAGACCGAGCTGCCGAAAATACTCTCTTGACGGATGTTCTTTATCCAAATGATGAACACGATACAGGAAAAAGAATTAGATTGAAGCAAGAATTTCTTTTAGTTTCTGCATCTCTGCAAGATATCATTCGTCACTATCTGACAAGACATCAAAATTTTAGATCCTTCGTAGATAAAGTGCGCATTCAAATCAATGACACTCACCCAGCTCTCGTCATTCCAGAACTCATACGAATTTTAACAACTGAACATGATATTTCTTGGAATATGGCTGTCGAAATGACACAGCATGTTACAGGATATACAAATCATACTATTTTACGAGAAGCTCTTGAGGAATGGGATCAAAGTTTAGTAAGTTATCTCTTACCCCGTCAATACCGTATCATCGAGCGATTAAATCATGAGTTTTGCAATAGGTTAAGGGTAAGAAATCCGGTAGATGAAGGGTTAATCCAGCGGATGTCTATTCTAGAAAATGGAAAGGTTAGAATGGCAAATTTGGCTATTTTAGGATCCCATAAAGTTAACGGGGTTGCGGAATTGCACACGGAAATATTAAAGAAAACAGTCTTTAAAGATTTTTATGATCTTTTTCCGGAGAAATTTATCAATATTACCAATGGGATCACACAACGGCGTTGGTTATCTCAATGCAATCCAGATCTTGCTAAATTTATCACTCACTATATCGGTGAAGGCTGGATCTGCGATTTTACTCAGATTGCCAAACTGCAAGCGCATGCTTCGAATCCTGAATGCCAGGCTGAGTTCTGGGCAATTAAACGCAAAAATAAAGCGAGTTTCATTCAATTTTTTTCTCATGAAAATAAGTTGCGAGATAATTCAGGTCACAAAAGTAATTCCTCACCTCTTTTGGACGTAAATTCTCTGTTTGATGTTCAAGTAAAAAGATTTCATGAGTACAAAAGACAACTTTTAAACCTCCTGCATGTAATTGTCCTGTATCAAGAAATGCTGCAAAATCCGCATCATTCACGAATTCCTCGGACAGTGATTTTTTCCGGTAAATCTGCCGCAGGATATGAAGTGGCTAAGCAAATCATCCGTTTAATCTATTGCGTTGCACGAAAAATCAATAATGATTCAAAAATCCAAGACAAACTAAAGGTTATATTTGTTGAAAATTATAATGTTTCACATGCTGAAATTATTATTCCTGCTGCAGATTTATCAGAACAGATATCTTTGGCTGGAATGGAAGCTTCCGGAACAGGCAACATGAAGCTTGCGATCAACGGGGCTTTGACCATTGGAACAGATGATGGGGCTAACATAGAAATGCGCCAGGCAATCACAGACAAATGGTGGCCTTTTAAATTCGGAGCTTCTGCTGAAGAGGTTCATCAAATGAAAAGTAAATGGAGCTATAATCCGTGGGTTTACTACGAAAATGATAGTAAGTTAAAGAACGCCTTGGATGCACTTAAAGATTATACATTTGCTGTTAATGAAAGCGAGCATTATGCATTTTGCAATCTTTTTTATAAGCTGTTGGAAAGTACAAACCCCGATGTTTATTTCAATTTATATGACTTTAAAAGTTATTATGAGACGCAAAAAAAGGCTGAGGAGTTATTTCAACAGCCGCTACTTTGGTCTGAGTACGCTTTAAACAATATTGCCGGTATGGGAAGTTTTTCTAGTGATGGGGCCGTGAAAAATTATTGTGAAAAAATTTGGCAGTTATCTCCGGTACCAATTCAGCAAGATATTCTAGAGAGGATTCGTTATGAGTATAAGTTGCTGGATGTTTGTCGGGTGTATAAATAGTTTTATTTTCGATTATCATTTAACATGTAATAAAGCTCTTGTCCTGTAAAGGACGAAGCTCCCACATCGCGTAACCATGCTGACATTCCATAGCCCCAAGTACCTCTCGAGGATCTTGTAGATAAGAAATCAAGAGGCATCGTAAATGCGATGCCTTTATCATAATAAGTCTGGCCATTGACCTTGTCGTGGCCGTTCGTTTGTGTGTACCAAAGCGTAATTCTTAAACCACTCGAAAAGTAACGAGATATTTCATAACGAGCACCAAAGTCATTTGCTAAGAATTTTCCAACTTTGACTCGCAAATCCAGTTTAGCTTCTTTCCAATCATAAAAAACATTAAAGAAATATT
>JACDDG010000252.1 GCA_013817115.1 Parachlamydiaceae bacterium
GTTTACTATAGTAGGTAGGATTTTATGACTTCATCGACATCTGAAAAAAAACCCATGACCTTACAGAAAGCTTTTAGTGAAATTCATTTTTATCGAGGTGCCCCTCCGATAGAAGCATATAAATTTTTAATAGAACATAAAGATGAAGCAACACCTCATTTACTTCAGGAACTTAAAAATGCTGTACAAAGGCATGGACATACCGGTGACTACTATGTTGCGCATGTTCATTCCCTTGTATTGCTGTCAAAATTCAGAGAAAAAAAAGCCTACCCCATAGTTGTTGAACTTTTAAATTTACCGATTGAAGCGATCGATAGACTAATAGGCGAGATGATTACGCAAAGTCTTCATAAAGTTATAATAAGTGTTTATGAAGGAAATCCTGAACCTCTTTTCAATTTACTAAACAATCATGAAGTAGATGTTTTTATTAAAAAGGTTGTCGGGTCTAGTGTTTCGGGCTTAATTCATCAGAAATTGATAGATAAAGAGCTTGTCATTTTCAGGCTACAAGAAATAATTGCCAGTGGTAAAATGAATCAAGACCCGGCTTTTTTCACTGCACTGGCTTTTATGACGATGGAGTCCAAATTATTGCCATTATATGATATAGTTCGAGCTGCTTTTAAAATAGATTTGATTTCTGTAGAAATGATGAATGTTCACTACTTTGAGGAAAACTTATTAAAATCAACCGATGAAATTAATCTAAAAGGAGATCTTGATCCAATCAACAATGCGGTAAATGAAATAAAAAACTTATATTTAGATCACGCACCAATTCCTGTAAAAATCGAAAGAAATGCTCTTTGTCCATGTGGAAGCAACCAGAAATTTAAAAAATGTTGTATTCGTATGATATAATTCGGGTGTTTTTGCTTATTTCTAGCTCACATTAATGATCCTTTGTATGCTAACTTATCATTATAAACTTTCTTTTTGGTTGTAAAAAAATGTCATTTTAGCATATGATGGTATTTTGTTGGATTAATTAATGTCTATAATTAATAAAATCACAAATTAACAATTAATAAATTTATTTAGGATGCGCACATGAACCATGCAGATTTTAGCTTAACATACAATTTCCTTGATCATCTTGCTACATATGACAAGCAGATTGGGAAAATGAAATCCTTTTTCGTTGTCCATATTGGCGGAGGATTGACAACAGGTGTGACAACGGTTATTGACACTCTTTTTCATTTAGCTGCTTGTATTACCAAAGTGGCAACCGGTATTTTTGCAACGCCGATTGCTTATTTTACACGTTTTCACAGAGCAGAGGAATGGTCTTGGTCTGCTGCAGGGAAGCATTTTTTGCAAGCTGCTAATCATGCATTCGGTTTTATCGCTGTCCCCGCTACACTCTTTTTTGGACCTAAAGCGGCACTTAATTTGCTATTCCCACACAAAGTTAAACTTACTAAACTTCAGAAGCAAAATTCCAGAAATGTTTTGTTACAAGATCAGTTAGAGCGCATTCGTTACAATGAGGCAAATGAAGAAAGAAATTTGAGAGCGGAATTAAATCAACGTGAGCGTTCACAAATTCATCTTCAAAATCAAATTCAAAATTTGGAAATGCAACTTAGTGTTGAAAGAAATGAAGCGAGACAAAAGAGTTGTGAGCTAAACGTATCGCAAATGAATAAGGGGAATAAATTTGATGATAGATTAATTTCTTCTTTGAGGAATCAACTTAGCGTAAAGCAGGAAGAAGTCAATGTGTTAAGTTCACGATGCGAAGAATATGCTACAAAATTTTACGCTACTAAAAACGAAAATGAACTCATGAAATCGAGTGTTAATAATTTGGAGAAGGAACTAAGAAATGAAGTTCAACAGCATCAACAGTGCAATAATCAATTTAAAATTTTAGAAAGAAAATATAACGAGATTAATAATGAGCGGCATAACTCTGAAATAGCTCAGCAACTTCAAGATAAAATTATAGAAATTTCTGAAATGTATGAAAGAAATAGGGAAATGAATAAAGTGATTGAGAGCGATGCTCAAGAGCTTGAAATTATTTCAGAAGAACTTGATGATCAGAAAGTGCGAAATAATAAACTTATAAATGAGCTTAATCAAAGTAAAAACAAAATTGAAGAGAATGCCCAAGACATATTTAATATTCGTGCACTTAGTGAAAAGCAAACGCATGAAATTACTAGACTTAAATCTCAGGAACACAAAGTTCCTTCACAAATCTCAAAAGAATTAGTTGAAGCATTAGATAAGTTAGCTGGTGAGCTAATTTGTCCTGTGGATTATGAACTTCTGGAAAAGGCAATCATTGTGGTTCCTTGTGGGCACAGATTTAATGCAGAAGTATTAAATAGTACAAAAATTGGGGATAATTGTAGTATTTGTCGCGGGAAAATAGCCGGTTTGCATGAAGATAAAAATACGAGTTCACTTGCAACCAAAATGAAGACTATTAGCACTATTCTTAAAAAGCAGGGTGTCGAACTAAATTCATTGTAAAAAGATAAACTTCAAATTAAATAATTTAAGTTCAAAAAAACGCTCACATAATTTGTGAGCGTTTTTGGTTTTCTTTTTTTTAGATGCAAACTTCGTAAAACAAGAAGTTTTGTCCCCCTTCATATATTTCATACCTTAGGGGAAACGAATGTGTTTCCATAAAGCTTGAGCATGTTACTGCCTAGCTTAAGTGGGGGGCTAAAGGCGCGACATTAGGGTGAATATGCTACAATGTAGCGCGTCATCCCAATTAGTCTTTTAAATATCTTTTTTGGAAAATTTACCAGTTTTTACCAGTTTTCCTGTTTTCCTTTGCATTTCTTTGAGTTTCTGCGCCTGTGCGTTAAAATGCAAAGGCACCGAAATTTTAACGCAAAGGCGCAAAGACACAAAGAAACGCAAAGGAAAAGAGACGTAACTCTCAAACTTTTTCAAAAAAAGATTGCGTTAAAGGCTTGATTCCAATGGCATGTCTTTTGTAACCCCCCTAAGGTGTTCTCCAGAACATATTAATATTTTAAAATTTTGACACAACAAATATAGTGGTCAAAATTAAATCTAAAATCGGTATCATAGCTGTACAACGTGGGGGGATATTCCCTTATCCGAGTTTACAATTTCCAGTTTAAAACATTTTTATTGAAGTGAAATTATGACTATTTTTAACATACATTGTGATGATCCTTGGTTTTCCTACATTCGTCAAGGCATTAAACCGGTGGAAGGACGTAAGGGCACGCATTCTTATAAGAAAATCAGAGTGGGTGACCAAATCAATTTCAGCAATGGAAAAGAAAGCTTTCTAGCAGACGTGACAGAGATTCGAGAATACGAATCAATTGAAAAATACCTTGAAGACGTGACTGTCGAAAAAGCATTGCCTGGAATAAAAACAATTGAAGAAGGGTTGCAAGTTTATTACCAGTGGAGTCTTGAAGAAAAAATTAGGCAATATGGCTTTCTAGGGATTTTTGTAAAGCCAGTTTAATTATACCGAAGAGCGTTCAAATTTTGGTTTTTGGCAAAGAAAAAGCTCCCGGAATAAAGCAATCAAAACGACCCATTATTATAATATGGGGGTTTTTGATCCCTTTATCCCGGGGCTTTCTTAAAGCCAAAAATCTAAAATTTGAAGGCTCTTCGGTTTATTTCATTTTATCTCTTGCCTGTGAATTGATGAAAATCATAAAGTCGTATAGATCGGACGTAAAATTAATTCAGCTCAAAATAAAGGAGAAAGCTATGAGGCTTATCGAACAAATCAATGACGGCATCAAAGAATCAATGCGAAGCAAAGACACGATTAGACTCAATACTTTGCGCATGCTTAAATCCAAAATCTTGGCTGTTGATGCGCGTGGAGAGCTATCTGACGAAGAGGTATTAAAGCTGTTTAAAACGTACTTCGGCAACCTCCAGGAAGCTCAAGAACAAGCCGAAGCTGCAAACCGACCGGAAACAGTTGAGCAATTAAAAAGTGAAATCGCAATTGTTCAAGATTTTTTGCCGAAAGCACTTACCCCGGAAGAAACAAAAGCTATCGTAGTGCAAGCCATCGCTGAATCTGGAGCAAAGACAAAAAAGGATTTTGGTCTAGTCATGAAATCGATTATGAAACTAAGCCCATCAGTCGACGGAAAGCTTGCGAAAGGAATTGCAAACCAATTACTTCTAGATTAAATTTACTTTTAAGACGGCGCTCCGCATCAAACAACATAGCCTAGTGTATCGTCTCACTCGCATCAAGCAAAAAAATGAGGGCTTGCAACATTGCTTGTGAAGTTTGGTGGCTTTCTCACAGCCCCTGCTGGGGTGCACGTTTTGTAATGATCCGAACCCTGAGTTAACGCTATCGCTGCACCCGGGGCTATCAACAGTTGCCCTTCCCGGGGGATACATCGATGAAAGAAGGCTAAATTAGAAGCGGAAAAGCGATTCACGACTCATGCTCCTATCTCCCGGTAGGAGGAACTGTTAATAGCCCCGGGTGCAGCGATAGCGGAACCCGGGGTTTGG
>JACDDG010000253.1 GCA_013817115.1 Parachlamydiaceae bacterium
TATGTCAATGGAAACCGGCCTGTAAGTTCACTTACAGGCTTTTATAACAGGAATATGGATATAAATAAAATTATTTTTTCGGAAAATTTCAATGAACCCCACCGGGGTTCACCGAAAGTTTACTTTTTCTAAATTGGTAAGCTCAACTATCTGTGAAGGCAGTGTTTTTAATTTGTTGTTTTGCAGGGCTAGTTTTTTCAATTTGATTAACCCTTTAATTTCTTTGGGAAGTGCTGTCAGTTGGTTATTAAAGAGGGCTAATGTTTGTAATTCTGATAGTTGACCAATAGCTATAGGAAGTTCTGAGAGTACATTATAATGACAAGCTAGCTCGTGCAAGTTGCTCAGATTACCAATTGTCGAAGGTATTTCTGTGAGCTTATTGTTGTTGATCCATAGCACCGTTAAATTGAAAAGTTTGGAAATTGCCCATGGAAATACAGAAAATTGATTGGAAGAGAGATAACGCTCTTGAAGGTGTTTCATGCGGTAAAGTGTCCATGGCAAAGTTTTTAGCTGGTTATTAGCTAATTGAAGCACTTCAAGTTTGCCCAACTTACAAATATGGATGGGCAAGGCAGACAAGTTATTATGAGAAAGATAAAGATCTTGCAAATGGATTAGCTGGCTAATGTCATTCGGAATGTTATCTATTTTGTTATTATTAAGATCAAGCACTCTTAATTGACTCATCTTGGTAATTGCCAAAGAGAAATTTGTAAGTTGATTGTTATCGAGGCAAAGGACTTTCAAATTAGTTAAAAGGCTGATTTCGAAAGGCAGAGTCGTCAGTTGATTATTACTGAGGAAAAGCTTTTCCAAATTGCAGAATATACTTATATTTGAAGGTAGAACTGACAAATTGCAATCATGAAGATTCATTTTCGTGATGTTGTCTATTATTTGATTCTCATGCAGCCATATGCAGATGCTTTTAGCTTTCGAAATCGTGCTTAAAAAAGCATTTTCATTTTTTAATAACCAATCTTTTATTCCGAAATTTGCTCACTCAATCGATTAAAGATAATGGTTAAAGCTAGATCATTAATCATTTGTTTGCTTGATTTTTGATCCAAGGGATCTTCCAATGGATTATTGAAATAAATTTGTAAATTTCTGCATGATTCAGTTCTAAACATAGTTTTTTTTACTTTTGGGTAATAGGTAATAAGCAATTTCTAGAAAGTTTATTATAGCCTACGTTCTGATTTTTTTCTATATCAATGTATACCGAAGAGCGTTTAAATTTTGGTTGTTCACAAAGAGAAAGCTCCCGCGATTAAGCGATCGAAAATGCCCATATTATAAATATTGGGTTATTTTCGATCGCTTACGGAGCTTTCTCAAAGCCAAAAATCCAAAATTTGAACGCACTTCGGTATAGCCGGAAATTAAAGAAATTATTCAAACTTCTCAGTAGTACAGCATGTCAGTTAATTGTCGGAATTTTCATGCTGTACTTCTTCAAAAGAATATAGAGCTAAAAACAGTCCTGGAGGGTAGGGTGTAGAATTAAAAAGAATGCAAGGTTTCATAGCAAATTTTGTCTTAGGCAAGCCTTTGCAAACGAGAAGGAATGCCCCCTCCATGAGTAGCAAGCACAAAACGAAGCAAAAATGTAGCTGACGGTCATCACCATAAGCTCCGATGTCATCCGAAGCTTCCGGATCTTCAGGCATCTGAGAGCACTAAAGTATTGTTTTTGTGTTGATCTTCAGTTACATTTTTGCTTCGTTTTACGTTTGCTTGAATCTAGATAGTGGCTTGGAGTATATGTCAGCTACGTTTAAACTCAACATCGGAATAATGCTTTTAACTTAATTTTTTCTTGAAAGTTATGCCGTTTAAAACTTATCCCGAAAATCTTTTTGTAGCCCAAAAGCCGATATCGGCTTTTGGTCTAAAAAAAGATTTTCAGGTTATGTTTTAAGTTGCAAAACTTTTTCCAAAAAAAGATTGACTTAGAGAATGATTCTGATGTTGAGTTAAATGTTGCTGACATGCAACTTTAAGCAATAATCAAATTTTAGCCGCCCTTAAACGTAGCAAAAATGTAGCTCATCATTCCGATGTTGAGTTTAAACGTAGCTATTATACACCTCCAAGCCAAGATCGAAATCCTAGCCATCTTGCGCTACGTTCTGAATTTACTGTCATTTCAATCATAGCTTGGAGTTATATATCAGCTCCGTTTAAACTCAACATCGGAATGATGGGCTACATTTTTGCTACATCTTAAGACAGCTAATATCTCCACCTGCCTGAGCGATCGTTGCGTCCATAAACTCATGCTTAAAAACACACCCAAGCGTTTTAACACTCTGGGACGTTGACTGCTAGCCCACCAAGTGACGTCTCTTTGAAGATATGATCCATGCTGTGTCCGGTTTGACGCATCGTTTCAATAACTTGGTCCAACGAAACACGATGAGTCCCATCACCTTGCATAGCTAATAAAGATGCATTTATGGCTTTAATAGCCCCCATCGTATTGCGTTCGATGCACGGGATCTGCACTAATCCCATTACAGGATCACATGTCAAACCTAAATTATGCTCCATGCCTATCTCTGCCGCATTTTCTACCTGTTCATTCGTGCCACCCACAGCAGCTGTCAGCCCTGCTGCAGCCATAGAACAAGCAACCCCGACTTCACCCATACAGCCCATTTCAGCCGCTGAAATAGAAGCGTTTTCTTTATACAAGATCCCAATGCCCGCAGCAACTAGCATGAAGGCGACAATGCCCTCATTGGTAGCATTTGGAGTCATACGTAAGTAATAATGAATAACGGCCGGTATAACACCTGCTGCGCCATTTGTCGGAGCAGTAACGACTCGGCTACCTGCAGCATTTTCTTCGTTGACAGCTAATGCCCAGAGGCTGACCCATTCCATGACTTCGGCCATATGCCTCTTTGATTCGTCACGTGTCATTAAAGTCTTGTAAAGATCTGCAGCGCGTCGTTTAACGTTTAACCCACCAGGCAAAATGCCCTCTTGCTGGCATCCACGCGCGATACACTTTTCCATCACATCCCAGATGTGTAACAAACCTGAACTCACCTCTTCAGCTGAACGCCAGCTTTTCTCGTTTTCCATCATAAGTTCAGCAATAGTGAATTTATGCTCTTTACAGATAGCTAGCAGCTCATTACCGCTGTGAAATGGATAAGGTAAAACATGCTTATTTTCTACAAGATGACTATCTTTGCTGGCCGATTCATGATCAACCACGAATCCACCACCTACAGAATAATAGACTTGCGAGTTAATAGCTTTATCGTCTTTATCATAAAGAGTGAATCGCATCCCATTAGGATGATAAGGAAGTTGCTTGTCGCGATGAAAGATTACGTTCTCTTCAGGATGAAATGCGACCTGATGCTGACCTAAGAGAAGTAACTTGCCTGTAGCCCGTATTTCTGCCATTTTGCTTTGAATGTACGCTGGATCTACGCCTTCAGGCGTTTCCCCTGCAAGCCCAAGAGTTACAGCCATATCGGTTGCATGTCCTTTTCCTGTCAAAGCAAGGGAGCCGTAAAGATCTACTTTTACATAAGCAGCTTGAAGTAAAATCCCATGTTCTTGACAAATAAGCATAGCCTGACGGGCGGCCCGCATTGGTCCAACTGTATGAGAACTTGAAGGGCCGACGCCAATGGAAAACAAATTAAATGCGCTAATTGCCATTATGCTCTCTCCAACATTTGTATTAATGTCTTTTATAGCATGTATCGATTAACAGCTCAAGAATTTTAGGAATTTAAATTTATATATCTTGTTTTTGTAGAAACCATAGAAGTTACAAATTTAAACGCAGAGAACGCAAAAAAGATAATGTTACGACTTAAAAAATAAAGTGTCTCCGCACCTTTGCATTAAAAAATACCAATAAATATAATTTTTAATGCTAAGGTGCGAGAGGCAATAAACCTGAAGTTATTCTTTATAACCTAAGTTATGAGCGACTATAGAAGCAATAATTATGGCAAAATAAATTTTAGCATTTTTAGAAACGCAATTTGGATTGCTCACAACCTTTTTTATGCCATATAACCCAGCCCCTGCAGAAGCGCCTACAAAAGGTCCTCCTACTAATAATGCACCGGATAAACTTAATGCATATAAAGCAAACGGATTTTCCCTTATTGCCATACGACGAGCACCACCTAATACATAAGCAGAAGAAATTAGTCCACCAACAAGACCAGCACAAGCACCATACTGTATATACGACAACATAAAAACTCCATTGCTTTTTGATTTTTGTATTTTTGTATTTTTGCAACTTCTCATACATCCTTTTTAAATGTATCTTCCCATCTTTAAAGATGTTATATTTTTTTTAACATAACATGTCAATGTAATACTGATAAAATCTGATATTAAGAATGGGATCTAGATAGAATGTTGACATAAGTGTTATACCGCAGTGCGTTCAAATTTTGGATTTTTGGCAAAGATAAAGCTCCCAGGATTGAGT
>JACDDG010000254.1:0-3923 GCA_013817115.1 Parachlamydiaceae bacterium
GCTCAGAGTACGTTTTTGAAAAAAAGTCTCATGACTTCGCTTCTATCCCTGATACTGATGAAACGATTGATCAGCAAAGTGATTTTGGAATAGACATCCACGGTCATCCAAGTACCATTGTGAATGGTTGCGTTAATGTCGTCAATGGAGAATATCAAGAGTCCGCGACTGACTTTTCATTGCCGGGTGTAAAACCCCTAAACGTTCAACGTAATTATTTTGGAGGGAAGTGCAAAAAAAGTTCCTTTCTTTATGGTTGGCAGCTCAGCCACGGAGCTAAACTTTTTTCCTTAGATACGAAAGATCAATTTTATGCCTTCATAAAGGGAAGTGATCGACATGGTGTACGTTTTAAAGATATTAAATTTAACGGGCTAATGACTTGTACGGCATCCTTTTTTAAAAATGGTGTCACCAACTGCTCAATGGGAGAAATAAGCGCAAATACCAATTTTAAAAATGATCAACTGCTTTATTTGGTCAAAGATCGATTTGAACTGCATACGGGTGATAAAACTTGTAATCACTTCATCAAGTCTTCACATGATCCTGAACGGGATGTTTCACACACGCATGGTTATAAATTAAACAAGCGTGAATTTGCCGACGGTAGTTCTTACAATTATGAATATTCACAAACTTTTGGAATGCCAATTTCGATCAGCTATTCAAATCGTAAAGGTGTTGAAGTCGCGAACTTATTTTTAAAAGAAAGCCCAAATCAATATCAATTCCTGCACAAACCTCAATTGGCTTATCTCACATCGACCGGCGAAGAGCTATCTTATCATTTTGAGCTGTACGGAGATCAAAAAACTAAAAGGGCTATCCTTTCAAAAGTGGTGCCACCACACTCGCCACAAATTCAGTATTTTTACGAAACCTTCAATTACAAAACTAAAAGAAAAAGAATTTGTAAGCGTGAGCTACCAGAGCAGCGAATTACGAAATTCGCTTACAGTAGTGAGGAAGATAGCAAAATTCGAGAGCTTACTTCTCCGGCTGGGACGAATAACGAAATGGTCGCCACTCATACGTTTGATCGATTTAAAGATGGAGACGATCGTTACTGTAGAGTTAAAACCGCTCTTGGAGGTATTAAAACCTATCATTGGGACAAAACAGCAAAGCGTCTTCATACAATCGTCACCTACGATGAACATGAAAATTCCCTCTGTAAAGAGCGATTCCGCTGGGGAGATGAAAAAAACGACCAAAGTCACCTTACAGCTAGAATTTTAGAAGACGGCAATGGACACCTCATTGCTTATCAAAAATATAGTTACAACGGCGACGGCAATATCTCAAACTTTTCTCTTTACGGTAATTTGACGGGAGAGCGCAATCAGCCAATATTTGCTAAAGGAAACCTGGAATCTCCTTCAAAAAAACATTGTGATCGCTACAAGGTCAATTACACATATGACGCTAACAAGAGAAGAATTGCAAAAGATGACGGAAGGGTACTTGAGCGCTATACATATTTAGACAAAACAGAACTGTTGTGCGCACAATTTATTGTTTATGCAGGACGCATTCAAATCAGACACTTTTATGAATATGATTCAAGCGGCGCTGTATGCTCCGAGATCACTGACAATGGTTCAAGTGGAAATGTAGGGGATTTGGCAAATGTTACAGAACGACTGATCAAAAAAATCAAAAATACTCCTACTGGATTGCCGGAGATCACCAAAGAGTATGCTTTGAATTTCGCTACAGGCAAATCACAATTGATTCGCAAGACAGTCAATCAATATGATCAACACGGCTGGTTGATAGCTCAATCGGTGTATGATTCTGAAAAAAAATTAGCTTATACGCTTGAATGGAATCATGATGCTCATGGAAACATCATTTTTGAAAAAGATGCATTAGGAAAGGAAACCGTTTCACAGCATGATGCCAATGATAATCTTATTTATGAGCATCAGCCTGATAGTGCCCCGCGTATTCTTTCTTATGATTTCATGAACCGTCTAATTAGTGAAAAACAAGAAGGCCTAAATGAAAGTTTATGTAAAAGCTATTGCTACGATGCGTTGGGGAATTGTGTCGCAAATATTGACGTGTATGGAAACAAAACATGCCACGAATACGATTCACAAGGCCGTTTAATCAAAACGATTTACCCTGAAAATTCTGATTGCGGGAAAAAACCAACTCAACATTATGTACGTAATGCTCAAGGCTTTGTGACATCCTTAACAGATGGCAACGGTAATACCACATCGATGGAGTACAATGTCAGGGGTAAATTGACTTCCAAAACATATCCCGACGGCATTACGGAACGGAATACTTATTCTATTTGGGGGGACCTTGCTGAAAGTAATGCCCGTGATGGAACCAAAATTCGTTATAGTTATGATGCTCAAGGACGGGAAACTAAAAAAGAATGGTTTGACAACGAAGACAATTTTATAAAATCGACTTCTAAAGCCTATAATGCTTTCCACCTATTGTCTGAAACAGATGGAAACGGCGTTACTACACGTTATACATATGATGCTGCAGGTAGATTGGCTTCTAAAAAAACGAAGAAAAAACGTGTTGAATTCGGATATGATACACTAGGTCGTAAATCTGTTATAAAAAAATTACTTGGCGATGAACAATCAATCTCTTACGTAGAAGTGTTTGATGCTTTAAACCGAGTGATCGAAAGTCATACAGTTAGCCCCGACGGAAAAATCATAGATCGTATCTTAAAGCGGTACGATGCACAGGGTAACGAAATAAGAAGTGAAGAAAGTAACCAGGCCGGAAAAGCCATTACTACAACACGTTATGATTTATTTGGCCGTGTGATTTCAGTTACGAATCCTCTGAAGGAAACAACTCACACAGCTTATCTCAGGGATCGAGAAGTTTTACGTAAAGAAGTTACAGATCCTCGCGGAGTTAAAACCGTGACGACGTACAATGCTTTTGGATTATCAATTCTTGATCAACGCTTTGATCCTATTGGTCAATTGGTTGAGCAAACGGCGTTTGGCTATGATCTTAATTTTAACAAGATCGTCAGATACGTTACGACAGTTAAAGAACCTGTTGAAACTCGTTGGCATTATAATTCTCTTAATCAATTGACAACCACTATAGAGGCGGTGGGAACAAGAGATCAAAAGACTTTGCAAAAAAGGTATGACCGCATAGGTCGCCTAAAAACTTTAATTAAAAATGATGGAATCAAACTTTCGTGGACGTACGATGCTTTAGGACGTAAGAAATCAACGAAATCCTCTGATGGAACTTTATTTTATAGTTATAGCTATGACCTAAACGATAAACTTCTCGAAGCCAAAGACCATATTAAGAACACCGCGATCACTCGAAGCTACGATTATTACGATCAACTAAAAAGTGAGCTGCTTCCTTATGGCCATAAGTTTAGCTACGCCTATGATCTGCTTGGCAATAAGAAAAAAATATCTCTTCCAGATAGTACTGAAATTAATTACATCTTTATTGGTGAACGGTTACAGTCAATTTCAAGAAAAGGAGCTTTAAGGTATCATCAGGATTACGTTGCCTATGATAAATCTTCAAACCCAACAGGCATAACAATGCCTAGGCAGGCGGGGACTTTATTGATCAATTACGATCTTCTAAACCGTAAGAATAAAATCCACTCGACAAATTGGGAAGAAGCTCAAGAGTATGATAACCATTTGCTAAAGCAGCGCATATTGCGAGATGAAATCGGTGGAAATGTATCGGCCTATGGCTATGATGCCCGTGATCAACTGTTACTGGAAGATGGAACAGCAAAGCACACCTTTGAATACGATATGCAAGGGAATCCCGTAGCTTACGATGGAAATTCACGCAAATTTAATGATTGCAATGCCTTGCTCGAGCAGGATAGTCACACCTATAGCTATGACTTAAATGGTAATCGCACATCTGATGGAGTTAAT
>JACDDG010000254.1:3933-4483 GCA_013817115.1 Parachlamydiaceae bacterium
GTTAATACATATCGTTATGATGCATTAGATCGTCTGATTAAAGTATCGACTGCTAAAGGAATATTTAGCTATGTCTACGATGGCTTAGGTAGACGTGTTGCTAAAGTTCATGGCAATAAAATGACATGTTTTATGTGGCAAGAGCAGCATGAAATGGGTGCTATTTCAAAAGAAGGCGTTATCAGAGAGTTGCAGGTCTTAGATCCGTTTAATCGTGCAGTGGCGTTTGAGTTGCAAGGTAAGTTGTATGTGCCAATTCACGATAGTTTAGGGCACGTAAGAGCACTTTTAAATAGCTCAGGAAATTGTGAAACAACTTATCGTTATAGCGCTTTTGGCGAAGAACAAATTCAAGGTGATATCCTTGCTCCTTGGCGTTATTCAGGAAAACGTTTTGATCCTGAAACGGGTTTTGTTTATTTTGGCGCGCGGTACTATGATAGTAAAACACTATGCTGGCTAACACCGGACCCACTTGAAGATGTTGATGGGCCAAATCTTTATGTTTATGTGTTAAATAATCCTCTGAATTATACTGATCATGATGGGC
>JACDDG010000001.1 GCA_013817115.1 Parachlamydiaceae bacterium
ATCAAAAACGACCCAATATTATAATATGGGGTCGTTTTTGATCGCTTAATCACGGGAGCTTTCTCAAAGCCAAAAATCCAAAATTTGGACGCACTTCGGTATAAACCTGGTTAATTAGAGTTTCCACCGTAAAACTCAGGATTTAGTGACGAAAATATAGTTTATTTTGCCAACGTGTAATATATAGACACCTAAGAGTACTACATATGAAGAAAACCTGGTATATTAAAATAAGAGGCAAACAAAAAGGCCCATATACCCTCGACCAGCTCAAGCGTAACAGAGAAGTTACCCCGGATACTCTCGTTTGGAGTCCAGAATTTGAAGCTTGGATTCCGATACGCAACATCCCCGAGCTTCAAGAAATTTTTAAAGACCCAGTAAAACCCAAAAAAGAACCAGGATTTCCCGAAGAAGAAGAAGAAGAAGAAGAAGAAGAAGAAGATGGGATTGGGGGCTTCCTCAAGAAACCGAAAAAACTTGCTCCAGAACTCGTTCTTGAATTTCAATCTCCGCCGCCCATTACTTTTTTTTGGTTTTGGATAGCACTCGCGATTTTAGCATTATTTCTTTTACATATCCTTAACGATCGATAATATATGTCCATAAAAATCAAACTTTCCCAATTTATCCAAAATCATTGGGATGGCTATAGACCTTTGTTGCTAGCGTTATCAGGTGGACCTGACTCTTTAATCCTGCTTCAACTCTTGATGAAGTTAAAAGAGAGCCTGGGGTTCGACCTCGCCATTGCACATGTTGACCATCGATGGCGTCCAACCAGTGAAGTGGAAGCCCACAACTTGGAGAAACACGCCTGCAAATTAGGAATACCTTTTCATCTTAAAACACTTACACCTGACAATTTAACAGGCAATTTAGAGGCCGCTTGCCGCGTGGAGCGTCTTGACTTTTTCAATGAGCTATGTAGAAAATATAACTATCAAGCTGTATTTCTTGGACATCACGCCGATGATCAAGCTGAAACGGTTCTCAAAAGAATTTTTGAAGGGGTATCACTCCCCTATTTAACAGCACTTCGTCCAGTAACACTAATGGAAAAATTAACTCTTTGGCGTCCATTATTAAATTCACACAAAAAAGAATTACTTAGTGAGCTTAATACAAGCGACCTAGAGATCGAACCTGTTGATGATGAAACTAACAAAGACCCGCGCTTCTTGCGTGCACGTTTTCGCACAAAACTTCTTCCAATGTTGACAAAAGAATTTGGCAAAGAAATTAGTACACATCTTAAAAATTTAAGTTATGAGGCTCAAGAATTAAATGCCTATCTTGATGAAAAGACATCTCATTTTTATTCAAAATTAATTGAGGGTTCTTTTGGGTCAAAGCTAGACTTTAAAGAAAATATTTCGATAGTTTCACTTGAACAAAAGCATCTTATCCGCCGATTTTGTCGGGATGCGGGCCTCGCTATTTCAAGAGAGGGGCTAGAAACTGTGGCTTATTTTCTAACAAATGGCACTGCAAATAAAATGATTAGCTGCGGTGCGAGCAAGAGAAAGTTATATATTGACCGCTATTGCCTTTTTGCTTTAAATCCGATAGAGCTTAATGAAAATGAATCTTTGGAACTCTTGGCGGCTGCGATTGGGGCTTCAATAATGGAGAACACTTTTGGCGAATGGATTTTGACTGCGGAAATTGCAAGTACAACTGACGAAAAAAATGATGGTTGGCGCGACGCATGGAAAGGAAAGGTTAAAGTTTTCTTGCCTACGGTCACACTCCCTTATACACTTGCTTATCCAAAAGTAGGAGATTGCTATCCCAATTCTTCTCCGATAGGTCATTGGTGGAACAAAAATAAAGTGCCGGTTTTTATGCGAAATTTTATGCCGGTAATTTACTACGAGGGCAAGATCGTCCATGAATTTCTTTCCGGTAGAACAAATAGTATTTGCGTAAATCAGACTTCAACTATTGCAATTACTTTAAAAAGAAAGAAATAAAAAAAAGATAGCTTTAGTAGCTAAGATGCCGGGCTTTTTATTCCGCACCGACTTTGTATTACTCACATATTTTTTAACGCAGAGACGCAGAGGAAGGCAATGGCAAGACAAAATATTAGGATGTAAAGTTTTTTATTCAACACAAAGGGACAAAGACACAAAGAGTTGTAATATGAAATATTTTTTTTAGTGAACAAAGAATAATGGTATGGCCCCGTGTCTACTGAAAAATTGTAAAATTTTGCTTCAATCAAACTTTTTAAAAAAATATTTAAATTACAACTCTTTGTGTCTCTGTGTCTCTATGTTTTACATCCAAATATTTTGTTTTGCCTTCCCTTGCCTTTTCTGCGTCTCCGTGCCTCTGCGTTAAAAAAGCTTCAAGAGATGCGAGTAAAAACTTTCCCCTATGCCCCAAGTGGACGCTCCCAGGCGAAAGGTGGGCATAACCTAAAAGTAGTTATTGATGGCGAATAACTAGCTATGATAAAATATGGGAATGGGGTGAAACATCCGTTCAGTCCCCGCCGTGCTAAATCATTTCCTCTTCCAGGAACGGTTTGGACTGGTATTTTAATCTTTATATAAGCTGATAGGTAATTATGAGTGAAGACAAAGGACAAGACCTGAAGAAAAATGCACCAAGTAGCTTCGTCTGGTTTTTGATGGCCGCCTTTTTATTGGCTCTCTTCTTGCAAAATTTTATTGAAACTAAATTTGCGCAAGTAGGCTTCAGCTACCAGTTAGAACACCTCGTCAACCTACAATTAATCCAACCGGAAGATAGTAGGAAAATTGCTCTGAACGACAATTTAGTTACTTTTACTGGTAAATTCCGCGATCATGTGACTGAAGAAGGTAAACAGCGCTATAAATTCCTAGAATTATTAAATTCAAGCCACGAATTAACTTCCGAAAGGGAACGTCTGCAATTAGCTCTTAAAGACCAGAAAAATAAAGTTCTCGAAGCCACAAACACCTTTTTTGCACTTACGGGATTTCCGGTTCCCTCTGAGGGATATTCAGTCATCGATGATCTATCGCATGGCTCTGAAAAAGATTATAGTATTAATATCCTTGAAGCTCCCAAAAAAAATAATGTAAATCTTACTCAGCTATCCAAACAACTGGAAGAGGTTCAAGCTAATCCAACAGTTCCTTCAGTTGAAGCTTACGGCAGCACTCTACAACCACTCATTCGTGATTTTCGCTCGCCTCTATTAGGTATTGGTGATCAAGACATGAAAGAAGAGCTAAAAGCGATAAACGATGAAGTTCAAGTTGCAGTGGATGGTGCACAACTGCCTGTTCAAGCAAGATTAGATATTTTTGCTAAAGCCACCAAAGAATTGGAGGTTATCGCTAAAAATCTTAATCATGCAACTGGACAAGCACATCTGTTGCAACTACGTGCGGTGAGAAACTACAAAGAAACTCTGGACGGGATTAACACATTACATTCAGCTCTCGAAGACAACACTCTAAAGCTCGACAAAGCGCGTTTAAACGTTTCTCATGTTATCTGGTATTTCAATGGACAAGAGGTCTCTACACGAGTTTTAGAGACTCAGGATCCGGAACAGTTTAGTTATTGGTTTGCTACTGCTAAGCAGGAATGGGAAGCCATGAACCGCAATCATGGCGGATATTTCAAAGCTCCGGATCAACCGCTTAACAAAGTACTTGAAAAAACTTTTAAAAGTGAAGAGCCTGCTCCTAATTACATGAGCTATCTTTTTACAATGCTTCCGATCTTTTTAGTTCTTTTGGCGCTTTACTTTATCTTTTCACGTCAAATGAAGGGTATGGGGTCTAATGCAATGAGCTTCGGGAAATCTCCCGCTAAATTATTGACTAAGGGCCAAAATAAAATTACTTTTAAAGACGTTGCCGGAGTTGATGAAGCTATCGAGGAATTACAAGAAATTGTTGAATTTCTTAAAAATCCGCACAAATTCACAGCTCTAGGCGGTCACATCCCTAAGGGTGTTCTTTGCGTAGGGCCTCCAGGTACAGGAAAAACTCTTATCGCAAAAGCGGTTGCCGGAGAAGCTGACCGCCCCTTCTTCACTATTTCAGGCTCGGACTTTGTCGAAATGTTTGTTGGGGTTGGAGCTAGCCGGATCCGCGATCTTTTCGATCAAGCTAAGAAGAATGCTCCTTGCATTATTTTTATGGACGAAATCGATGCGGTAGGGCGTCACCGCGGAGCCGGAGTAGGCGGCGGACATGATGAACGCGAGCAGACTTTGAACCAGCTTTTGGTGGAAATGGATGGATTTGACACCAATGAAGGCGTGATCCTGATGGCAGCAACAAACCGCCCGGACGTTCTTGACAAAGCGCTCCTCCGTCCAGGCCGTTTCGATCGCAGAGTTATTATCAGCTTGCCCGATGTTAAAGGTCGTTTTGATATTTTAAAAGTACATGCTCGTAAAATTAAGCTAGATCCTAATGTAGATCTCATGGATTTAGCACGAAGTACTCCAGGAAGTTCAGGAGCAGATCTCGCCAATATGCTTAACGAAGCCGCATTGCTTGCAGCGCGTCGCGGTCGTACGGCTGTCACGGGTATGGAAGTTATGGAATCTAGAGACAAAGTGCTCTATGGAAAAGAGAGACGTAGTCTGGAAATTGATGAGAATGAAAAACGCACGACTGCTTATCATGAAGCTGGCCACACAATCGTCGGTTTAATTGTTAAGCATTCAGATCCGGTCGAAAAAGTGACAATTATCCCACGTGGAATGTCGTTAGGTTCGACCCTGTTCACACCTAGAAAAAATAAAGTCAGCTATTGGAAAAATGAACTTTATGATCAATTAGCTGTATTGATGGGTGGGCGCTGTGCGGAAGAAGTTTTTGTTAATGATGTTTCCAGTGGAGCTCAGCAAGACATCGAACGCGCTACAACAATAGCACGTAAAATGGTTTGCGAATGGGGTATGAGTGATGCTTTGGGTGCCATGGCATACGATGAACGCTCTGAAAATGGTCAGTATACCGGAGTTGCCGGATATCACGAGAAAAAATACTCTGATGACACAGCTCAGACAATCGATAAGGAAGTGCGCAAAATTCTTGATGAAGCAAATAAACGGGCTACCGAAATCATTCAAGAATACAAGCCTCAAGTTGAATTATTGACAGACATGCTTATCGAATTTGAAACTCTAGATGCTGAAGATATTGCTAAGATCCTGAAAAATGAATGGAACATCGACGATAAACGAGCGCGTCTTCGTTTTCAAGATGAACTCCATAAGAAATCGTTCGAGACAGAAACTCCTCCTTCAGGAGGATCAAAAGAAACTCGTCCGCGCGAAGTTCCTCCTCTGCCCTCTGCCCAGGAAGGTTAAGGAAGAGCAAAGGAATTAGTGATTAAGACGGGGTCAAAGCCCCGCAATTGAATGATAAGCGGTCATCCTTAAGCCTTTCTTTTTTAACGCTGAGGCGTAGAGAAAGGCAAGGGAAGACTGGGGAGTTAAAAATATTAGTCATTATTAAAAATACATTCTCTTTCTATTTTCCTTTCCCCATTCTTTCATCTGCGCCTCAGCTCCTCCGCGTCACTGCGGTTAAAAGATTCAATAGATCACTTTCGATGGTAAAATGGATTCTTTTGACTTAAATTTCTGGAATGGTTTTATTGATGCGGGTGGAGACTCTTCTTCCCCTGCATTCATCGACTCGATTACAATTGATTCTCGCCGTATCGGCACACAACACCCTCTTTTTGTAGCGCTTCAAGGAGTTCAAGATGGACATCTGTTCATCGAGCATGCCAGACAGCAAGGGGCAAAATATGCCATTGTTTCTAAATATTGGAAACCGCCGAAAGACTTGGTGGGCATTATTCTTCTTTCTGTAGACTCCCCCTTAGCGGCACTTCAATCTTTAGCCAAAAGCTACCGTTTTACACAAAAAGCCAAAGTCATCTGTATCGCCGGAACTTATGGTAAAACGATGGTCAAGGATCTACTTTTACGCATGTTAGACCAGCAAATGGAAGTGACAGCTTCCCCTGGAAGTTTTAATAGTCAAATCGGAGTTCCCTTAAGCTTATTTACTATTAATCATAAGCATGAAGTAGCGTTGATTGAAGCATCTATTTCTAAGAAGGGAGAAATGGATTTACTGGCAGAGATGATCGCTCCAGATGCTGTGATTTTAACTCCGCTTGGAAAAAAACATATCACCACATTAAAAGATATTAAAACCATTGAACAGGAAACTCTACGCTTTCTAAATTACACCAAGCCTAATGGATGGGTTTTATTACCTAAAGTTCTTAAATTTGAGAAAACAATCCACGCCTTTCACTATTGGGATGAGAAGTCAAATGCCCTACCTCATGCCAATTTACTGACGCACCCAAAAGAAACGCAGCAAGAATCTTTAGCTGAAATATCTTATGCTCTTGGATTTCCAGATGGCAAAAAAATTTTCGGTACAATTTCTTCCGGCCACTACTACTTTATTAACCTTATCAATTGCGCTTCCAAAGCTGCTTGGTTATTAGGCGCTACATCAGAATCAATTAGTAATGCCATACAAGGCTATCTACCGGAACCGATGCGCACAGAAATATGGAAATCACAGCAAGGTGCAGTCTTTATTAACGAAAGCTATTGTGGCGACCCTCAATCAATCGACCAAGCCTTAAAAAAATACAAACAATCTCCCGGTTCTCGTAAGATCTTTCTATTTGGTGGATTAAGAGAAACTAAAAATGATAAAGGCAAATATCTCTCGGACCAGAGTACAAGAAATATCGACTACAAACGCGTTGGAATGGCTTTAAAAAATCAACAGATTACTCAATTTATACTTGTGGGTCAGCAATCCTTTGATGCTCTTACTGAAGAAGTATCATCCCATTCTCCTGAAATAGATATCGTTCATTTTAATACTTATGAAGAAGCATTTTCATGGCTTAGACCAAATCTTAAACAGAATGACAGCATACTCATCACAGGAAAATCCAAAATCCCCCTTGAAAGTTTGATGCAATCTTTCAATGACAGCCTGACAACTAATCAATGCATAATTAATCTTGACGCTATTGAAAGTAATATCGCCCGGCTAAGAAATAAGCTTCCGACCGGAACAAGACTAATGATTATGGTTAAAGCCTTTGCCTATGGCACCGGCGAACTACAACTAGCAAAGTTTTTAGGCCAAAGGGACATTGACATCCTTGGAGTTTCAAATGTAGATGAAGCTGTTGCATTAAAAAATGAAGGAGTTTCGCAAGCAATTTTTGTCATTCACGCGGCACTCTATGAAGCGTCTAAAGTTGCTAAATGGGGATTTGAAGTTGGAGTCAGTGATGAACTGATGATCCAAAAATTAAATGAAGAAGCGCGAAAACTTGGAAGGGAAATTAAAGTACACCTGCATATCGACACAGGCATGGGTCGCTTTGGATGTCGTCCGGAAGATTCAATGCGTTTAGGACGGATAATAGCGGCCTCCTCAAACCTTGAATTCGAAGGAATCATGACGCATTTTCCTTCTGCTGACATTCCGGTGGATGACTCTTTTACTTTGCAGCAGTCTAAGCGCCTAGACGATATTGTTGAGGGGCTCTGTGATGAAGGCATCGTAATCAAATGGAGACATGCATCGAACTCGAGTGCTGCGATTCGATTTGAGTTTCCCCAGTACAATATGGTTCGTATCGGTCTTGCTTTATATGGATTGCGCTCATCGGAAGCTCTGCAGCCAATTGATTTGCGTCTAGCGCTATCCTTAACAACCCGTATTGTTGGAATCAATGTTTGCAAGCGCGGCGATACGATTAGTTATGGCCGAAGTTATATAGTTGAGCAAGAAGAACAACGCATTGCGATTTTACCTCTTGGATATTTCGATGGCCTTCACAGGAACTACAGCAACAAAGGCTATGTAATCATACGGGGGATGAAAGCTCCGATGGTAGGTAAAATTTGTATGGATTTCATGATGGTTGATGTCACTCATATCCCCTATGCTTCAGTAGGAGATCCTGTTTTAATATTTGGTGAAGATGAATACGGCCAATATTTGCCTGCAGAAGAATTTGCCCGTAATGGAAATTCTATAGTTCATGAGCTAATTACCTGTCTAGGCCCGCGTATACAGCGCGTTTTCATTCATGAAGAGAAGGATAGTTTAAAACAATAGCGGCAAAGCCATCGAAATCATAGTCAATTGAAGCATCTCATTCCACTTATGCTAGAATTTAGCTAAATTTTTTTGCGAAGTCGGTACATCTTGGAATTCATTTCATAGCCTTCTTGCGTGAATTCAATCTGATAGCCCAGCTTTTGATAAAAAGGCAACGCTTCCCAGTCCATCGTATTCACAGTTGCAAACTTGCACTTACGTTCGCGTGCAATAGCTTCACTTTCACGCATGAGTTTAAGCCCCCAACCTTTGTGGCGCATATTTTTAGATAGCCAAAGCATATCTGTGTGAACGCAACCATAAATATAATAACCATAGACACCACCCACTACCTTTTCTTCACCATCTTTTAAGTAAATTCCGAAAGGTTGGATGCGAGACATACCGTGCTCAGTAGCTTCATTATTAATCCCTTCAAGAAGAATGTTCAGACCCTTTTCATCAGGATTTTTTTGATATTCAAAGTATAAACTTTCAGCCATTTCGACGTTCGAAGGCTCTTCACTTTCTTTATTTACTGGCATCTGTTAACCCCAAAAAAAGTTAGTCAAACACAAGGAGCTTGAAATTAGTCTTTCTAGCCCCTATTTTGGATTCTGCCACAGTTATATATTTTAATATATATATTTTGAGGATATACAAGTTATTTAAAGTAATTAAGTCTTAAAACGACAATAGAGAATAAAAATAATTATGTTTACACACCAACATACTTTTCATGAAATCAAAATCAAGCAATTGTCCTTCAGATTATAATTTTAATTCGTTAATTTGTTTTGTCAAACCCTGCCACTGCTCGTCTCTATTCTCATATGAAATTGACTTACTTAAGGAGTTACGAGACTTTACTTCCATGTCTTTTATTCTTTCAAAAGTTCGTTTAATGCCCGCTAACTCTTTATTGAAGTTATTTAATTTTTCCGGATTATTCTCCTTAATTTTAGCTTCTAGATTTTTAATATCTTTAGATATAAGATTTATCAATTCTTCAAAATTTGTCTTACCATGAAGTGTAGAACTTTTGAACTCAATTTGTCGAGAGCCAAGCACAAAATTTTCTGATGAAATCGAAGTGAATGAGTCATAATTCCCCACAGATTTAATTTTTTCATATACCATGGGCGCATCTCTTTTCAGATCTAATTTTTCTTTAAGATCAGCTATTTGATTATCTCGTTTTCGATATGTCCCATAATCATTACGATTACTTTCATCTAAATTCTTTAATCTAGAAATAGACCTCTCTAATTTTTTCAATAAATCTTTATTTTCAGGATCAGCCGTTGCTATTTTTTTATCCAATATATCGTAAAGTTCATTAAAATTCATTTTAACTTTTGTGTCACCAATGTTAAAAGTCACGTTTCGCGATTCAAGCCAAGAAGTTTCGCTTACTGAAGCTTGATTAACATATTTTCCTTCGTTTATTTCCATTATTTTATTAAAAATTAACTGGCTATTAATCTTAGCCTCAAGATCCTCAAATTGAATATCTCGATTAGAGCTAAAACTGGCTTGTTTAAGTTCACTCACCTTTACTTTACCAATAAATTCTCTTAATTCAGCTAGCCTCTCAGGATTATTCACTGATTTGATTATTTCTTGCCTAAGATTTTTAATTAAACCATTAATCGTTCCACTTTGCTTTTCATCTCCAAAACTTAACGATACTGTTCTTGGACCCCATAATGATGTTTTTGCGATTGATATATTTACTTCCCCTAAATTTTTAAATTCACCTAAACCACCAACACTCGGCGCACCATGAGTACTCATAATCCTACTCCTTTCTGTAAAAACAATTTTAAATCAATTTATAGCAGAACAAGACTACAACGATCACCTATAGATAATTATAGCAATCGATTCATTATTATAGCTAATTATAAAGAAAATGAGCAATTTACGTGCCAAAACAAGAAATTTAATGTTTAGATAGTAAATATACAATAATTCTAACTGCTGGTTTTCTGCACAACCTTTCCTTGCAAAAAATAAAAATTTTGAGATACAATGTATACCGAAGAGCGTTGAAATTTTCATATTTGATCGCTTAATCCCGGGGCTTTCTCAAAGCCAAAAATCTAAAATTTGAACGCTCTTCGGTATATTTACAAATTAGAAATTTGAAAAACTAGTTTGCGATCATCGGTTAATGGTGTTTATGTAGGCTTTTTTTAAAATATGAATATTCTTCAAAAAAACAGTAATGGCTGCCCTTACCTTATTTTAGCTCCCATGGAAGGAGTCGGTGACCAGTGCTTTCGCAAAGCAATGGCATCTATCGGCGGTTTTAATGAAGCAGTCCGAGACTTTCTACGCGTGCCATCTAACGCTCATGTTCAAAGCCTGGCTATCCGCTATCAAGCCAACGAGATTACTCCCATACCTTTAGCCGCACAAATTATGGGATCAGACATTCAATTGATGGGTGACATGGCTCGAGAAATGGCCATTCGCGGAGCGCCAAGAATCGATTTAAATTGCGGATGCCCTTCTAACACTGTTACCGGAAGAGGAGCAGGTTCTAGTTTACTTAAAGACCCGGATCATCTATATAAAGTTGCCCACGCAATGGTTAACGCAGTAGAGATTCCGGTTACTGCAAAATTACGCTCCGGATTTGATGACATTTCGTTATTTAAGGAAAACTTGTTAGCAGCACAGGAAAGTGGAATTCGGTACTTGACACTGCATCCAAGAACCAAAGTCGAAGGATATGGGCCTCCGGCCCGATGGGATCTTATTGCTGAAGCTAAATCTCTGTTAAAAATTCCTGTTGTGGGCAACGGAGATATCCTTACCGTTGACGATGCGCTTAACATGTTAAAAATAACACAGTGTGACGCTTTGATGATAGGTCGAGGAAGCATCATCAACCCCTTTATCTTTCACCAAATCCAGGCACATTTTGATGGGAAGCACTATGAGCGCTCATGGAATGGCCTGCAAAGTTATTTTAATGCTTATTTAGATGAGATGCCTCCGGAAATGTCAGAAAAGACCAAAGTAGGTAAACTCAAGCAATTGATGAACTTTTTATTTAAAATCGACCCTGTTCTGCTTGAGCAGCGCCCAGCCATTTTACGCTTTGCCAATCACAATGTGGAAGCCTTTCTTGATGAAGCGCTTCCTTTATTAAAAGCGCATTTTGAATAATTTATTGCTTAATAGGCCGAACGGCCCGAGAAAGCACGGGCCAGCGTTCCTCCATCCACATAGTCAAGAGAACTTCCCATTGGCAAACCAAAAGCTAAACGCGAGACCTTCACCTCCGGCAATTCCGCAAGTGCACCCTTAAGATAAAGAGCTGTTGCATCACCCTCAACAGTAGAATCAATCGCAATCACAACTTCGCGAATAGAAGATTTCAACAGACGTTCTTTTAATTTGTGAAGCTTAAGAACTTCAGGCCCCTTCCCTTCGAGTGGTGAAAGAACACCTCCAAGCACATGGTATGTGCCTTTGAATTCGCGCGTCTCTTCAATTGCAAAAACATCGCGAGCTGAAGCTGTCACACAAAGTGTTCCGGAGGCCATGCGCTGTTCAGTGCAAAAATAACAAGTCTTTTCATCGCCTAGGCAGCCGCACGTCGAACAGTAACGCAACTTCTGCTTGCTTCCCCCGATGATATTTGCCATTTCCGCAAGTTGCATTTCCGGCCATTGTATAAGCTGAAACGCAAAACGCTCGGCACTTTTACTACCTACACCCGGAAGTTTCTTGAGGACTTCAATGAGTTTTACTAAATGTTGTGGATATTTCATACTCTCATTTTCTAATAAATAGGGGGGAATGTCAAGAGCATAAAAGGGGATTGCATTCCACACATTTTTCCAGGAATATGGGATTGTATTCCCATATTAGGTAAATGTAGGCCGGCCATGCTCACTTATGAAATTAAGTCGTTATTTTCTTAAAATAAAAAATTCCAACTACCGTCGCTATTTTATTAAAAACGAATCCTTTTCAACATCTTCCTCAGGCTCGACTTGCTTTCGCTGTATTGCAACCAATTTCCACTCACCATCCTGATAATCCATCTCCATGCGCAGAAAGTTTGGCGCAACGGTCGCTGAGAATTTTACTTCCATGAAATGTTCTTGGGCAAAGCTTGGTTTTCCTATAATATAGACGGGACTTAAAGACATAATTCGGTCCCTATCATGGGTACATTCTTCTTCGGGCCGTACAGAAAATGAATGGTAGTCAAAAAGACTGACTTTAGCAAACTCCGGTCTTTCAATTTTAAAAGAAGGTACGGGAAATACGAGACTGGGAATATTCCAAAAATTATTTTCCAGTCTAGGCCGCTGTGTAAGGGCATCTAAAAAACTATAATTAATTAATAAACGGTGATATACTTCATAAATAGAGTTATCTAAACATGGAACGCATGCGTCACAACTTTTAAATACGATATTATACTTCATCATTAAACCAAATAAACCACTGTTTAAGGTGCAAACCCGTTGAGATTTTCCACTTTTCATAGCAGCCCATATATCTATTTTTGAATAAAGATTATTAAAATAACACTGAGTAATCTTTTTTAATGCCGCACCAGTTACTGAAACTTCCATCGGATAAGTACCCACTTCACTTTCCAATGATTCAGGATAATTAACTCCGCCAATTTCACATATATCTTTAATCATGTAAAAACCATTTAATTTAATTTATTTAAATTTATTCCGAAACAACTAAGCAATCTAACACATGCGGTAATACTCGTCAATATAAAACTAGTACAGTACATCATGTACTTGCGTGTAGAATCGCATAAATAAAAATTTAAGCCTCTTTTTCGCTCCTGCCCGACCTTGACAGACACTTTTCAGCCCCAAAAAATCAAGTATTCCACCAACCTCGCTTCAAGTGCTTGGCAAAAATCAGCTATTGACAGTATGCTGAAAAAAGAACTAATCAGATGAAGCGCATACCAAAGAGCAAGAATGACAACAGACAACGCGGATAAATTTGGAACAATAGGACAACGCTATCATGATTTCGTCGTAACGAAATCAATGGCTATTGATGAGCTGCAATGCCATCTTTACGAGCTTATACATGTGCCGACAGGGGCTCAGGTGATGCATATTGCTGCTGATGACCCTGAAAATCTTTTTTGCCTATCTTTTCAAACGCATCCCACCAGTTCAAACGGTGTGGCACACATCCTTGAACATACCGTGCTTTGTGGTTCGAGAAAATTTCCGGTCAAAGATCCCTTTTTTGCAATGACAAGACGAAGCCTAAATACTTTCATGAATGCTTTGACAGGGGCAGACTTTACGTGTTATCCAGCTGCCACTCAAGTTTACAAAGATTTTTATAACTTGCTGGATGTTTATCTTGATGCAGTTTTTCATCCTGATCTCAACCCCCTAAGTTTCTTGCAAGAAGGGCATCGTTTAGAATTCGCTGTTAAGGATGATTCTTCTTCTCCTTTGGAATACAAAGGTATTGTTTTTAATGAAATGAAAGGCGCTATGTCATCGGCTAACTCGCGCTTAAATGAAGTGGTTAATGCAGCACTTTTCCCGGACCTCACGTACGGTCATAATTCCGGAGGTGATCCTAAAGATATTCCTACATTAACCTATCAAGAGCTCAAAGATTTCCACAGCAAATATTATCATCCCAGCCGATGTCTCTTTTTCTTTTACGGCAACATGCCTTTGGCTGAGCACTTAGATTTCATTTGCAAATACACCCTTAATGAAACTGAAAAAGTTCCTCCTTTGCCTCCCCTTCCAAGACAAAAACGTTTTCAGAATCGTAAATATGTAACAGCTTATTACCCTGTTCAAGAAGACGAAGTTCATGAAGGACAATCACTTATTTCTTTTGCCTGGTTAACTTGCCATGTTCTTGAACAGGAAGACATTTTAGCTCTTAGCATATTGGAAGCTGTATTACTTGACACGGATGCTTCTCCACTACAACTGGCGCTCTTAAAATCTCGCCTTTGCAAGCAGGTGAGCAGTTACATTGAAACTGACATGAGCGAAGTGCCCTTTGTTATTACATTAAAAGGATGCAAGCCGGAAAACGCTTTGCCCCTTGAAGAACTCATTAAAACAACATTGAAAAAAATTGCAGAAGAGGGAATTTCTCTTCATCAAATTGAGAATGCGCTTCACCAACTAGAGTTTCATCGCAGTGAAATTACAGGAAATCATGGCCCTCATGGTTTATCCTTATTTATGCGTTCTGCCTTGCTCAAGCAACACGGAGCAAATCCCGAAGAGGGACTGCAGATTCATTCCCTCGTAGAAGCGGTACGCAAAAATAACATCGCTAACCCCAACTATTTTAGCGATCTTATAAATAAATATCTTCTCAATAACCCTCATTCAGTATGTGTGACATTAGAGCCCAGCAGTAAGCTTGGAGCTGAGGAATTGCTTCAAGAAGAAGCCTCCTTGAAGGCTATTTCTGAAAATCTTACTCCAGAGAAAATCGAAGCACTTAAAGTTCAAACAACTGAACTTTCGGCTTTCCAATTGATGCAAGAAGAAGCGGATCAAAATATCCTTCCAAAAGTGACCCACGCTGATGTCCCAAAAATTGCCCGGGATTTCCCCCTTTCTAGTGAAATTATAGATGGGCTACAGGTGTATCATCATGCTACTTTTACGAATGGCATTCTTTATGCCGATTTAGTTTACGATCTACCTAAAATTCCAGAATTTGACCTTCCTTTAGTTCGTCTTTTTACTGTTTTGGCTCCTCAATTTGGATGTGGAGGCAGAAGCTATGCTGAAAATCTAGAATATATTCAAGCTCATACGGGTGGAATTGGCGCTTCGTTAACATTTAATTTACAAGCTCGTAATGCAGAACTTTTTTTCCCTTCTATTTATATTCGAGGGAAAGCATTGCACCGTAAAGCTCCAAAGCTTATGTCATTAATGCAAGAAATCGTTACATCTCTTGATTTTACCGATTTACCCCGTCTGCGGGAAGTTATGATGAAACATTTCATTGGTTTACAAAATTCTTTACATCAAAACTCCCTACGTTACGCAGTTAATCTTTCAGCAGCCGGACTAGACTTCCCCTCGAAAATTGCCGATGCATGGTATGGTCTGGACTACTACAAAAGCATTAAAGAAATTATCGATCACATCGATCGCCGCCTTCCATGGCTTGCTGAAACGCTATCTGAGCTTAAAAAATCATTACTTGGACTTAGTAACCCTAATTTGATTCTCACATGCGATGCGGCGATGTATGACGAAATCAAACGACACAAATTTTATGGTTTGACTTCGATTCCAGCAAAACCTTTTGGCTCATGGAGTACTTCAGACTATTCGCTGCCAAAAATTTTTCCATTAGGGAAAATAACAGCTTCCCCGATTGCCTTTATCAGCAAAGTTTTTAAAACCGTTTCATACGCACATCCTCATGCTCCGGGATTAAACATCGCAGCATTCCTAGCCGACAATCTTATCCTACATCCAAAAATCAGAGAGCAAGGCGGAGCATACGGTGGGGGTGCTATTTGTAATTCAATGGCTGCAAACTTTTACTTTTACTCGTACAGAGATCCAAACATAAGCGCAACTCTGGAAGCTTTTGAGGAGTCGATTGACTTTCTGTTAGACGGTGAGTTTGATGATGTTGATCTCGAAGAAGCTAAGTTAGAAATGATCCAATCTTTAGATTCGCCTATAGCTCCGGGAAATCGCGGAGATGCGGCCTATGGCTGGTTACGAGAAGGTAAACCCCAACCGTTACGTCAAGAATTCCGCACTGCCATACTATCATTGACAAAAGAACAAGTGGTTGAAGCTGTCAAGGCTCAGCTTATGCATCAACGACATCTAGCAATTCCTGTGGTCTTTGCTAGCAAAGACCTTTTAGAAAAGGAAAATGAGATTCTTCGAGAAAAAGGAGAAACGACCTTAGTGATCGAAAAGATTTAGGCAGTGAAGTGAAGATGATAAAAAGTTCTGAATCGAAGGTCCTCGCTGAATTATTCGAGGCAATTGTTGGGAATGATCACAAACGAATATTGTTTGTGTCAACAATGGTGAAAACTTTATGATTGGAAGGTCTTCCCAGCTATAAAAATCTGCGCTGAATTTCGAAGGTTTGGCAATAATTTAACGAATGCCCCGAATAATTCATGCGGCAACATTACGTTTGCGGTAGGGACCCTTCAGGGAGGCTGACTCTCTCAAGCCGTGCGAAGCGAAGAGTGTCACCCCCTCTAAAGGAACCCTACCCGCAAAAAACTCTCAAGGATGCCATGCTTAAAGAACTCTTGCAGCTCACTTTTGATAAGATTATGCAAACGCGATCTTATACCGTCATAGTCTTAGGAACCCCTGAAAAACGCTTTGCGATTTATACCGAACCCAACATTGGCAAAACCATTCAGATGTATCTTACCGGAGTTGAAACTCAGCGACCGTTGACGCACGAACTCATGAACGGAATTTTCAAAGGGTTTAACATTCGCGTAAAACAAGTAATCATCATTGATGTAGAGGATACTGTTTACTTTTCTCGCTTGTACCTTGAGCTTGAGCAGGATGAAATCAGACAAATTGTAGAAATTGATGCCAGACCAAGCGATTGTATATTGTTGGCATTAATGAACAATGTCCCTATTTTTTGCACACGAGAAATGCTGAATAAAACCATTGCCGTCGAAGATTAGGAGTTAATTTAAAAATAAAATGGACACACAAACTCAACAAGTAGAAAATGATCGCTGCACAATCCACGGATACGAATTACTCAGGCAACTTTCAGATAACCTGCACTGGTCATGGAATCATAGTACAGATGTTTTGTGGGAAAAACTTGATCCAGCTCTTTGGGCATTAACGCATAATCCCAGAGAAGTCCTACAAGTTGCTTCGCGTGAAAAACTTGAAAAACTTTTAGCGGACCCTCATTATCACTCGATTGCCCAAGGGTTAGTTGAAAGCAATCGTTTAGCACAAACTCAGCCTAGCTGGTTTAGTGAAACACACAAAAATACCCCCCTAAACTGCGTCGCCTATTTCAGCATGGAATTCATGCTTACGGAAGCTCTTCCCATTTACTCAGGGGGCCTTGGTAATGTCGCAGGTGACCAACTAAAAGCAGCAAGCGATCTAGGCCTTCCTGTAGTTGCGGTAGGATTGCTGTATCAAAGAGGCTACTTTCGACAAATTCTCGACAATAACGGAGCTCAACAAGCACTTTATCCCTACAATGAGCCCAGTCAAATGCCAATTATGCCTCTACGAAAACCTGATGGTGAGTGGTTACGACTTGAGATTGTACTTCCGGGCTATTCACTTTGGCTAAGAACTTGGCAAGTGAACGTTGGAAGAGTTAAACTTTTACTTTTAGACACAAATGATCCTGCAAATTTCCCTGCTCACAGAGCTATCACTAGCGAACTTTATGGTGGAGATGCAGAGCTACGTCTTAAGCAAGAAATTACACTTGGAATTGGCGGATGGAGACTTCTAGAAGCACTAAATCTAGCCCCTACCGTTTGCCATTTAAATGAAGGACATGCTGCTTTTGCAGTCCTAGAACGTGCTTACAACTTTATGAAAGTGCATACTGTTGATTTCGAAACAGCTCTTAGAATAACACGGGCGGGGAATCTTTTCACTACTCACACGGCAGTCGAAGCAGGATTTGATCGTTTTTCTCCGGACCTCATAAAAAAATATCTATCTTTTTACACTAAAAATCGCTTGAATTTACCATTGAAATCACTGTTGGCATTGGGAAGAATGAATCCTGACGACGATAATGAACCTTTTAACATGGCTTTTTTAGCGATGCATGGCAGTGCTTTTGCTAACGGCGTTAGTGCACTACATGAAAAGGTTAGCAAGAAATTATTTTCCCCACTTTTTCCTCGTTGGCCCGAAGATGAAATCCCCATTGGCCACGTGACAAACGGCGTCCACATGCCTAGCTGGGATTCAGCATGCTCAGATGATCTGTGGACGAAAACCTGCGGAAAAGAGCGTTGGCTTCAAGACACGAAATATCTTGAGAAAAAAATTAAAGAGCTACCTGATACTCCTATTTGGGAAATGCGTGAAGCAGCCCGTCGTGGACTCATTAAATTTATAAGATGGAGTCTACCAATTCAACTTGCTGTTTCCGGAGCTTCAGAGGAAGAAAGAGAAAATGCAAAAAACATCTTCGATCCAAACGTACTTACACTAGGCTTTGCTCGTCGCTTTGCAACATACAAACGTCCAAATTTGTTATTAAATGATCCCGAACGTTTTATCGCCATTCTAAACAACTCGAAACGACCGGTCCAACTTCTACTTTCCGGCAAAGCCCATCCTGTCGACATACCGGGGCAAGCATTAATTCAACAATGGTCTTCATTTATTCGAGATCCTAGAGTATCACCACATGTTGTTTTTTTAAGTGATTACAACATGCATTTATCCAAAGAGTTAGTTCAGGGTGTAGATGTTTGGATTAACACCCCGATGAGGCCTTGGGAAGCATGTGGTACGAGCGGAATGAAAACCCTTGTAAATGGAGGATTAAATCTATCTGTTCCTGATGGGTGGTGGGCCGAAGCTTATACACCTCAAGTAGGTTGGGCAATTGGCCAGTCTCACGATGGGAAGCAAATTGATGCTAAGGCTCGGGATGCCGAAGATGCCAACGCACTTTATACACTTTTAGAAAATGAGGTGATTCCTCTCTTTTATGAGCGGAATGGACAGGATATCCCAGTAGAGTGGATCAAAAAGATTCGTACAAGTATGGCTGAACTAACACCGTATTTTTCAAGCAACCGCTGCGTCAGAGAATATACTGAAAAATATTATCTTCCTGCTGCAGAACTTTATCATAACCGAATAAATGGAAAAATATTAAAAGAGATTAATACTATCAATGAAAATTGGAATAGCTTACACTTCGGTCAGGTGAACGTGCAAACTTTTAAGGATGTCTACCGATTTAATATCGAAATCTTTTTGGATAAAATAAGTCCAGGTGATTTAATAGTAGAACTTTACGTAAAAGGAGATCCAATGCCATCAATTTATGTAATGAAAGAAGAAGGTAAATCTAAAAGTCCCTCAAACATGCATATTTATAGCGCAGAAGTGCCAGCGGATTATCCCATTAATTATTACACACCTCGTATCGTGCCAAAAACATCGGAATTAACGCAACTTGAACTCCCTTTCATACACTGGCAACGTTAGCAAAAGGTCCGTGAGCACATTCCTTGATTCGTATCCGCAATATTCGAGAAGAAGCGGAGGCCATACAACGGCGTTGCGAAGTGCGGAGGCTTTCTCAACGGTAGGTAGGGTGTAGAATTAGTGCTTAGAATCTGACGGGAAATTTTTTCACGTATTTTATGCGTCAAAAATCTGGCGTTCCAGCAGTCAGTAATCTGCCCTAAGCTCCCAGGGAGCGGCAGATGTATATCCGATAGCGTAGCCCCTGAGGGTAGGGTGTAGAATTAAAGGTAAAAAGTATTTAAGAATATGATGGTAAATTTTGTCCACAAATTTATGCGTCTAAACTCTACGCGTCCGTACAGTCAGTAATCTGCCCTGAGCTCCGAGGGAGCGGCAGATGTATAGCCCATAGCGTAGCCCTTGAGGGGGAAGCTATGGGTTTAATTAAAAATGACCTAGAGCTCTGAAAGAGCGGTAGATGTCTTTCCCCGGGTGCAGCCCCAACGGGGGCAAACCCGGGGTTAGAACATAACCCCCAAAATTTTAGGAATGAATCCGACATGATTCATCATCACTAATAGGTGGATATGATCAACCCCGGGTTTGCCCCGTTGGTGCTGCAACCGGGGAAAGACCTCTACCGCCCTTCAAGAGCTCTGCGGCAATTTTTAATCGACCCATAGTTTGGCCCCCTCAGGGCCTACACTATGGGCTTGACATATACCGCTCCCTCTGGAGCTCCGGACACATTGATGGCTGCTGGGACGCCTAGATTTTTGGCGCTTAAAATATTTGGTCAAATTTTTCCATGAAATCGGCAACACTTTTTACGAACTGTTAATAGCTCCTGGTGCAGCGATAGCTCGAATCATTCCTACATGCTGAAGGGCATTTTCTCTACCAATATTATTACGAACGAGCAAAAAAAATTACATAATTGAAAAGGTGTTTAAGTCCATGAATTACAGCCCTCTACAGCCCTTAAAGAAATTTCAATCTCTTTTCTTATTCGTTTTATCATTTTTTATTGTTAGCTATGGACAGCCAGCGGGGATCTCTTGGTTAAGTGCTATTTCTGCTCTGTGCGGTTATGCGATTATTTGTCGAGTGCTCCTTGATATTCCTTCAGCTAAACAACGTTTCATAGTGGGATCTGTGTGGTTTATTGCTATACAGGGAGTACAACTCTTCTGGATGCTCTATCACCCCTATAATTACATCTATTTTGTATATTCAGGGTTTTCAATCTTGTGGGGAATACAATGGGGTCTCTTGGCCGTTCTCATCACTCCAGAACGATTAAACAAAATCTCTCAAGTGTTTGCATTAGCATCTATCTGGACACTACTTGAATGGAGCCGATTATTTTTTCTCTCCGGGTATACTTGGAATCCGTCGGGAATTGCACTGGCTGAAAATGCTTACTCGATGCAACTAGCTTCTGTAGGTGGAATTTTTCTGCTCACATTTTGGGTTATTCTAGTCAATCTGATGGGAC
>JACDDG010000255.1 GCA_013817115.1 Parachlamydiaceae bacterium
GAGGGCGAGAAGTGACTTTTACATCGACTCTAAACTGAGGGTAATGCTTTGCAACAGTAGCTAAAGTAGAAAGCTTGCATTTTTTTTCTTGCATGATGCGCAAAACTTGCAAAGCACAAATGAGTCCATCGCCGGTAGTATTGTGTTCTAGAAAGATCATGTGACCACTTTGTTCGCCCCCAAGTATTGCTTGGCACTTAAGCATTTCCTTGATGACATGACGGTCGCCAACTTGGGCTTGAATGACATCTATATTGAACTCACGTAGGGAATTAATTACTCCTAAGTTGCACATCACAGTAGAAACGACTTTATTGTTAAGCAGCAAGCCTCGCTCTTGCATGTCGATAGCGCAAATTGCAAGAATGGTGTCGCCATCAATCAGAGAACCGGTTTCATCGACCAAAACAACGCGATCAGCATCACCATCTAAAGCGATTCCGATGTCGGCGCCATGGGAAAGAACAGCTTTTTGGATAACTCTTGGATGAAGAGAGCCACATTTTTCATTAATATTTAAGCCGTTGGGTGTATTTCCATACATGAAAACTTCTGCATCTAGTTCTTGAAAAACTAGAGGAGCAATTTTATAAGCAGCTCCGTTCGCGCAGTCAAGAGCAATTTTTACATTTTTCAACGAGCTCTTTTTAGGAAATGTTGCCTTAATGAATTCAATGTAACGGCCATCTCCGTCATTAATTTTTGTATTTTTGCCAATTTCATTATCTAATGGCAAGTTCCGTTCAAAATCTCTGCTATGCAGTAAAGCTTCTAATTCTTGTTCCCAAGAATCTGAGGGCTTAAATCCTTCAGAGGAAAAGATTTTTATACCGTTGTCGTAATAAGGATTATGTGAAGCAGAAATAACTATGCCTGCATCTGCACGATAAGCTCGAGTAATAAACGCTACGCCGGGTGTGGGGAATGGTCCTAACATGAGGGTATCAACACCCATTGAGCACAATCCTGCAATTAAAGCGTTTTCATACATGTAGCAGGAGAGTCTTGTGTCCTTGCCAATGACGACTCGACGCTTTTCAGAGCTTTCTTTTCGGAAAATTTTTCCAATGGCACGGCCAAGCGCTAGAGCAACCTCCACAACCATTGGATAAATGTTGGCATGCCCCCGGACACCGTCCGTACCAAAAATTTTTGGGGCTTTTAATTTTTGCATAAAAACATCTCGTTAAATGAGCAGTTTACTCGAATAAGACGTCGAAATCAAGTTAAAAGAATATAAGGAGGGGAAGATAGGTGACATCGACAACACGAAGAACAGGAGGCAATAGAGAAAAGGAAGAACTGGATCTTTAGGGTGAGTTAAGGGAAGTTTTTTTGACGCGGAGACACGCAGAGGAGGGCACGGGGAAGGCAAAGGAAGGTCCGAGTAAATATAATATGTTGGATCACGCTGATAGCGAGTAACGTTTTTTATTCAACTCAAAGACACAAAGGCACAAAGACCGGAAATAACTTTATACCGAAGTGCGTCCAAATTTTGATTTTGGCAAAGAGAAAGCTCCCGCGATTAAGCGATCAAAAACGGCTCCATATTATAATATTGGGTCGTTTTTGATTGCTTAATCCCGGGGCCTTCTCAAAGCCAAAAATCCAACATTTGGACACACTTCGGTATAAGCCTCTCAGAAACTCAGAATACTAAGACAACAATCAGTAAACTCAATCAACAAACGAAATGTTAATTTATTACACTCTATGTTAATATCATCATATCGTTAACTAACAAAAAAAACACATTCTCGGAGAAAAATGAAATTTTATAAAAAAATATTTGTGTCTCTATATCTTTTACTGCTAGCGTCCAGCCACCTCATATCCCAAGAAAAATTCTCTATCGAAAATCAACCTACTGCACTTGTAGAAGCCCTGGGCCTTCCTAATCACGGAATTCTTAAAAAAAATGCCAAAGGAATGGTCTATCTAGATATTTCAAATAAATTTATTTCTTTAAGCAATTTAATAGATCTTCCTGGTCAAATCATTTCAGCTTCAATTAATCCCGGAGCCATTGGTGCACATATACCCGTATTTTTAGAATCTGAACATTTTGTTCCTGATGAATTAGGAAAGACGTTCTATTTTGATGTACTTGACATTAGAAGTTCTTTAGTGAAAACAAAAAATGGATTGATTAAGCCATGGGAAATAACAATTAATTCTCCAGACTTAGAAAAAATAAGAAAAAAATATAACTTTTCATTGCTCAAAGATAATTTCTGCATCAGAATTGGGAGGCAGTTACCAACAGCACCTGAAGGCTCAGAAAAAATTGTAACTCTATCTCATTATAATTTTTCTAATGTGCCCACACTTCCTATTGCCGCAAAAGGAGATTTTATATCAGTACATAGTGACGAAATTCTTGCAACAGCACTTAAAGTTGACTCTGTGGGTCAATTATGCATAAAAAATAACGGTTTTGCCTATGTAAACGTTAATAATGAATTTATCGAATCGATTGCTCCTTTGCTACCTATTGAAGGAAATTTTAACCCCCTAGTTACTAGCGCCAAGGCCATGGGCGCTCATATCAGTGTTTTTTATGAAGACGAAATGATCGGGCACAAAATTTGGCTGCTTGAAGAAGCGGGAGAATGGTTTAAATTTGAAGTTAAAGAAATACGCTATTTAGAGAGAAAGACTTCAAATGGTAAAACCAGGCTTTGGCTGATCGCCGTCGATGCCCCAGCTTTACAAAGGTTACGTACACATTATGGACTAAAGCCTAAGCTACAAGGCCATGATTTTCACATCACAATTGGTACAGAAAAATTTGAGATAGAATCAAGTACTATCTTTCCAGAAGTTGATGCTGCTTAAGAAAAAAGACGATAGGGAGGGCAAAAAACTTAATTCGCTATCTCTATTGTCTTCCGCAATGTTAAAATCAACATCTACCCTTAGATTTGGATTTATATTTAAAAGATTACCCATTGATTCTTGAAAGTTCGGTTGCAACTCGATACTACTCCCCATAATTTCTAATTTTTTTAACGAACTAAGCATACTCAAATCCGGAAAAGTAAACATTTGTGAGTTGCCGCAATCTGTGAGATTTAATCTCTGCATTCTAGTCAAATTCTTTATCTCAGTTGGAATTTTTTTTAGGTTACGACAACCACAAAAACTCAGATTAATTAAATTTGTAAGTGATTCTATTCCTGAAAGCCCTTCGAGTTTATTACTTTTAACATCTAGATTCTCTAAATTTGTCAGATTGGCTAAAACTCTAAAGCTATCTTCAGTAATTTCATCTGATATAATGAGAGATTTTATATGGGGAAACTTACGTACAAAACATTCATAGTCGAAAATAATAGATTCAGCTTTAACTCCTTCTAAGTTAATATGCTGTACATGGTCAACGGCTCCTGGAGTACTTTCTATGAATTCGTACAAATTTGTAAATAAATATTTTCCTGCATGAATGTTTTCGAGCTTTTCTATTACACTAATATAATTTGCAGTGGTTTTTAAAAAATCTACAGCTTTATGAGATTTTGCTTTTTTTATAACCCAATCTTCTGAATATTTCGCAAATTTTGGAGTTTCAGTGCTCAAAAGAAGTTGTAAGACAGATCTATATTTTAAGGCAATTGCACTGGCTATGCCGCGTTTGCTTGTTTCAGGATTGTTACATACCAAAGCCTGAATTATAGCAGCTGAGCGTTTTGAATCTAAAGCTTCTGCCATGTGTTGATTTTTGACAGTGCCTTTATTTGCGACTTTTATGGCTTTTATTAAAGCAACATCCGCGGCTCCACTTAAAATAAATTTTGAAATAAGCTGAGACGTAGAGCTTTTTAAATCTATAGTCCATGAAATTAAAGCGATCTCATCTTTATTAAAGCGACTTTCAGAAATTTTTAATTTGATTTGAAGTAAATTTTCTCTAAGTAACATAAGCTGTTGATGAGCCGCTAAATTCCATTCTTTACATACCTGAGCAACAGGGTACAAAATAGTTTCATTTGGCATCTGATCGAATAATAGACTCCATTCATCTTTGGAAAATTTTCTAGAAATTTGCATCATTAATTCCTTTTAATTTTGAACAGCCAATCGCAGGATGCCCTTCTAATACTTAAACTATCATTCCATAAAACTATTACAATACAGCAAAACCATTTGAAAAATCAACCAAAATAACTTTGCGTAATAAATTTTAAAATATTCCATTAGTTTATTTTTACGCTACATAATCGAATAAAGAAATTGGATAGACAAAATTCTCTTTCCGTCTTTGCTTTTTTGGGTTAGATTTCAGAAAAGGGTAATACTATACCGAAGTGCGTCCAAATTTTGGATTTTGGCAAAGAGAAAGCTCCCGCGATTAAGCGATCAAAAACGACCCCATATTATAATATTGGGTCATTTTTGATCGCTTAATCC
>JACDDG010000256.1 GCA_013817115.1 Parachlamydiaceae bacterium
CCCGCAGTTTTTGAAGATCGTTCAAAGCTGACATTTGGTCAGCTCCTTTAGTCGATTTTAATCGATAGCGACTTTTAGTCGAAATGCAATCTATGGACTTCAGTCCATAGTGGTTGAATGAGTATCGATAAAATTTCCTCACATATTAACATATGAATATATGTTAATATGTATTCCCTCACCCGTTTGAATGTGATATGTAAAGCAGCTTTACAAGAACCCGAAGGAAAGACACTTGAAAAATTTGAAAGATATAGTTCAATCATTAGGTATTGACGTGATAAAACGTCATATTTTTCTATGTTGCGACCAAACAAAACCAAGATGTTGCAGTCAGGAAAGCGGCATGGAATCCTGGGAATATTTAAAACATCGCCTCAAGGAATTAAACCTCGATGGATCTGGCGGCATTTTTCGCACTAAAACAAATTGCTTACGCGTTTGTGCACAAGGGCCCATCGCTGTTATTTATCCTGAAGGAATTTGGTATCACAATTGTTCGCCGGAAGTCTTGGAAAGGATTATTCAAGAACATCTCATTAATGGAAAACCTGTGAAAGAGTATGTGTTTGCCGGAATACCACACTAAAAGTTTGGTATGACTACTGACATATTGTTATGTTGAGAACAAAATCCCAATGAATGAACAAATTAATTTCATTAAGATAGAAAATCCCTTCTCTCACTATCTTAAACGTTTTACATTTGGGTCACTCCCCTGAGACTCGCATAACATGAAATCTAATTATATTTATTTACGCATTTCAAGTGACTCTTTTAAATGAACTAACAAAACAAACAATAAATTTACATTAATCCTTTTTTAGCGTAATATTAAATAATTAGTTACACCTTAAAAATAGGAGTTATACATGCACCATATTCAAAATAGATTTCCATTTTCACTTATTGATATTTATAAATTTACTGATCCAATAATTTATCTTGGCAGGCAATGTCTTGGTTTAGTATCCGCTGCATTAGCAGCAGTATCTGTTTTCTTCTTACGGTTGATAGCAGGAGATGGCCCCAAATTAAGCCTAAATAAAGGCGGAAAGTCGTTTGATAATATTTATGGTTGTTTTGTTCCGAAGCGAGATCCCGCTTCAAAGCAAGATGACAATAAGAAACATTTGATAAATTCTTTAATCCTCAGTAGTGAAGAATTAATCAATCGTGATAAATATATGGCAATGGAGCAGGATTTGAATGAGGATGAAGTTTCCCTACTGTTGTTTACACGATCATGGTTAGTTAATAGTTTGCTGTTTAATTTGAAAAAGGTAATTTTAATGATTATTTAAAAACCGCGCAATTGCAAAAGAAGTAAATACTCAAATCAATATGCTTTTAGCATTAAACAGCCAAGAAATACCTCAACTGCCCACAGACATTAAGCAAACGATCTTTAATTTTTGCAACGCTCTCTTAGAAAAAGAAGAGCCAGAATTTGCAGAATTTTTTTTACAAGGAAATGAACTCACAGATCTAACAATGTAAGAATTACAGCATTGAATAATAATAATTTCCAGCTTTTTTTTACTATTTTTCCCTTTACAAATTTAAATTGCTCGAAGCTGTTTAATTTTATTAAAAAGTTTTGATATAAAATTAACAAATGTTACGGGGTTTTTAAAGTATTTTTCATTGGTTAAATGTTTAACATGATTCGAAATCAGGAGTTCGATCTGTTTACGAAGAAAATTTTCCTTCTTTGTTATAATACGATAAAGCAAGCATAATTTCATAGAATTCATAAAAAAATTATTAGCTGCAATGACGGCAATTTTGCGTTCTTCAGCAGATAAAATGTTTTTAATCATTCTATTTGCCATTTGATTTTTCCATGCGCATTGCACTAAAATTTTTGTTTTATTTGTTTTTAAAAATGATTTGAAGGTCGTGCCTTAGATCCATTTCAAATTTTTCAATTTCTTTTGAGCCATCATAGATTGCAGCTGGTTTAAGTAATGCCTAAAATGGTTTTTCTGGCCTGTACAAGTTCCTGAGAAGGAAGATAGGAAATTTTTGAAATGGAATAGGGGGAGGAGGTTAATTTACTGGAGGTTTCGACATAATTGTTTTTATTACAGTTTGTTTTACTGTAATAATTAATGCCCAGAGCAACTAAAGCCACGCTTAGCAAAGTTTCCAGGACAATTGAAACAACTTTAAGGCAAATAGCCTTAAAAAGGTTATCCCCGCAGTCAAGGCACCTAAAGTGAAAAATATGGTACTGATGAGCTTTTTTTTTTCTGGCCAACTAATAGCATTTTTTTCATTTTTAGCAATAGCTGTGAATATCTTTGCTGATCGTTCAGCAAAATGACACGAAACTTGCACAATCAAATCCTCAAAAACTCTTCGAATACCTTCCAGCCTCTTAGGGCTGACTTATTAACTGTGTACTAACGATTGTCCCAATCGCATCTAAACGATTGTAGGGCTAACAATCTTGGCTAGGCACTTAGGCGGCTTTCTGGCGCCCCTACCGGGGCGCACGTTTTAAGATGATTCGAACCCCGGGTTCCGCTATCGCTGCACCCGGGGCTATTAACAGTTCCCCCTACCGGGGGATAAGACAGGTTTTACTAACATCAAAGTTAAGAAGCAGAAAACCCGTTCATTACCTATCCCCAGTAGCCCCGGGGGCAGCCGCTATAGCGGAACCCGCACTATCAATAGTCCTACCGGGGGAAAGAACAGGATTTACTGAAATCAACGTTGAGAACAGGAAAAGGCGTTCATGACCTATCCCCCGGTAGGGGGAACTGTTAATAGCCCCGGGCGCAGCGATAGCGGAACCCGGGGTTCGATTCCTCTTCAAACGTGCGCCCCGGCAGGGGCGCTAGAAAGCCCCCCAGTGCTTAACCTCATCTGTAAGCCCTTCATTCGTTATTTGATGCCAGTAGGGCATAGCAGGTCTTAAACCACACAAACTACGACAACACTACTTCTTCGCAAAAGACTTCCCCTTACGTGACTGCTTGCGAATCGAATATTCAGGTTTTTGGAAAGTGCCTTTAACATTGAAAGTAAACAGTTCACCCAGCTTAAAAAGCAGATTGTAGTGCTTCATGCGTATTTTCAAATTCAATTTCCCGTCAAAATCCATGTAAGACGGGCTAGAAGTTTTCGCCAAATTAAATTTTGACATGCGTCCCTCACTATAGATATCCTTAAATTTAGTGAAAACGATTTTATTACCCTGAATATCAAAATAAAGCCCCCCTGAAAAAGGGGTCAAAGTTGCCGGGTCAAGACCAATGCGCGTAATAATTTCAGTCGGAATTACGATTAATGGGTTATGCGATATGCGACGAGTATGTTTGTTAAAAGTGAGCTCTCCTTTCGCCGTTATGCCATTCGGATCATCCACATAGCCTTTTAGCTGCTCTATCTTAAGCTGGTTCACAACAAGCTGACTTGCAGGTTTTTGAGGCTGCCCCACGCCTCTCATCAATGAAGGATGCCAATTAGTTACATGGCATCTACCCATAGAAAGAGCTCTTCGACCCTCTGCGTTTAACTCACATTTAATAGAATTAACCTCTAATGAACCCGCTGGATCTTGAACGATAAGATTGTTGAGCTCTATTTTATCAGAAGAATATGTACAGTCAGCTTGTAGTAAATCAAGTTTATATCCATTAAAATGAATATTTTGACCTGTCATATTACCTTGAAAAGAGAAGAATCCATTTTTCGGGTTTCGATTAATTTGCCATTGTCCTACAAAATTAAAATTTTTTTCAACTTTCCACGTGTTTAAAAGCTCTTTTACATTAGGAGTCATGATATTGTATGCCTGATCAAGGGCAACAGCAACTCTTCCCCTCAGAGGAAAAGATTCAGTAGAAGCACGCAAAGGCGAAGGAGATTTAACTAAATCCACTGTTAACCCAGCAAAATTACCAAAGGCTTTTTGGATATCAAATCCTTGCGGTGTGCGGACCCACTCAACAATCACCGAGCGAGAGATATCGGGAGACGCAAGTAAATCAGTATATTTATCAGAAAGAATGACTTGTCCACGAGCAAGTGTTTGCCCTTCAGATTTCATAAAAAGCCAACAGGGGTGGTCTTCGATTTTGTATTTCAAAACAGCCTTTATATTTTGCAGATCTTTTTCAAAGGTAAAGTTACTGACGTCGTGTTCTCTACCAAGCCACCAGTATTTACCTTGAGCTAACTCTAATCGAAAAGTTTGGTTTTCAGGCGAATTTTTTAGCTGTATACACCCCTTTAATTCCCCTTCGGGTTTACTATTTTGAATGATCTGTTCTATCGATGGATCTATTAAATCAGGAAAGCGTTGGTGAAGGGCGTTTGCCACTTTAGCTAAATTCTGCGCAGGAATATCAAATTGGCATTTATCAATCATAAACTCGTTTTTCGCAAACTTATAC
>JACDDG010000257.1 GCA_013817115.1 Parachlamydiaceae bacterium
TTGCATTTTTGCACAAAAGACCCTAAGCTGACCTGTAGACAAATTTGAAAAAAAGTTATCGGCATAATAATTCATTCGGCATAATAGCCCAAAAGCCGATATCGGCTTTTGGGCTACACTTATATTTTTCGTAACTAAACAGATCTGTAACCTGAATTGACAGTTTATTATTTTTTATGATACATCTTGTAATACGGTTAAATTACAAAATAAGGATTAAAAAAATGAATCAAAAATTAAAAAATATTAAAATCGCAATATTAGCAACCGATGGTTTCGAACAATCAGAACTAGCTCTTCCTAAAAAAGCTATAGAAGAAGCAGGAGGAGAAGTCATCATTGTTTCACCATCACAAGGGAAAATTAGAGGCTGGAAAGCTAAAGATTGGGGCGATGAATTTCCTGTTGATCTAGACTTAAGTGAGGCGAAAGCGGTTGAATTTGATGGTTTAATGCTTCCGGGCGGAGTCATGAGTCCAGATACTTTACGTATAAATCCCGATGCAATAAACTTTGTTAAAAGTTTTTTAAATTCTGATAAACCTATTGCTGCCATTTGCCATGGTCCGTGGACGCTAATAAATGCAAATGGCGTTAAAGGAAAGACTCTCACTTCATATCTATCCATTAAAACTGATTTAATTAATGCGGGGGCGAATTGGATAGATAAAGATGTAGTAATAGATGATAAACTAATTACAAGTCGCAAACCAGAAGATTTACCCGCATTTAATGCTGCCATCATCGAGTTATTTTCTAAATCCCGGCAAGTAGCTAAAAAATGATATTGCTGAGAGTTTGTAATTCCTCTCTAACTTTTGCCGCGTTCTTACAGCCTTTCCGTTAAAAAGATGAAAATAACCTCAGCCATTTTTATACCAAAGAGCTTTCCAATTTTCGTTTATGGCTTTGTGAAAGCCCCCGCGCTCTTCGGTATAACGCTAAGGTGCAGTGAAGGGCAATTGAAGCCAGGTGCTCAATTTTGATCAACAATCAATAAATTAATAAATTAAGTATAAAAAGCATGAGCACAAATAAAAATAAAAATTTTCATCCCGTAAATTATATTGGGACTTCTGGCTGGTCTTTTAACCATTGGAAAGAAAACTTCTATCCTCCAAAATTAAAACCTACTGAATGGCTTGACTACTACGCTACACATTTTTCTACTGTCGAAGTGAATACAACTTTTTATCATACCCCTTTGCTGAGCACAATTGATAAATGGTACTCAAAAGTTCCTGAAGATTTTTTGTTTTCAATAAAAGCTAATCGTTATATTACTCATCAAAAAAAGCTACATGACTGCTCAAAAAGTCTAGAGATCTTTTTTATTAATTTAGAAAATTTGAAGTCAAAAATTGGCTGTATTCTTATTCAACTCCCACCCTCTTTTAAGATGAATTTAGATCGCCTTATTGAATTCATAAAATTATTAGAGCCCAGCTATAAGTACACATTTGAATTTAGACATAGTTCATGGTATGTTGACGAGGTGTATGAAATACTCAAAAAAAACAAAATTGCACTTTGTATTACCGATTTGAATGGTCATTTGTCACCTGAGGTAATCACATCCGATTTCACATATATTCGTTTACATGGCCCTCATAAAGCCTATTCGGGCTCCTATGGTACAACCAAGATAAAATGGTGGAAGAAGAAAATCGAGCAATGGAATTCTGCAAACATTTCTGTTTATTGCTACTTTGATAACGATGAAAAGGGATTTGCTATACAGGACGCCAGAAAGATGCAAGAATTATTGAAAAAAGATTAAAAATTGTACCGAAGAGCATTCAAATTTTGAATTTTTTGGCTTTGAGAAAGCCATGGACTAAGCGATCAAACGACCCAATATTATATTTATGGGGTCGTTTTGATCGCTTAATTGCGGGAGCTTTCTCTTTGCCAAAAACCAAAATTTGAACGCTTTTCGATATAGATGCTGGAGAGCATTTCAAGATTAGGAGAGGCGAAATTCCTGTAGTTTTTATTACTCCAAATAGCAGGCATCTAAGTGAAAATGTTTTCGTTTAATCGCTCTTGAGCATATTAGGAGTTGCCTAAGGCTCAACTATTAGAATCACACACCATGAAAGCTCTTGATTAAAAATTTTATATTTGACATGAGATCATGGGTTCGTTATGTTCCAAACAAATATACATCTTTAAGGACTAAGTATCGTACTAAAAACTATTGAATTATCGCAAAAATAAATCACCTCAAATTTGGAGATAAGATGCTTTCAATACAAAATATTGATACCCGCGCTGATAACGATAATTTCATTTCAGAACTAACAAGTGAAAACATGGACATAACTCAATTCAACAAAGACAAGAATACGTCGAGGCTATTTCATGCCGTGGCAACGAATGTGATTTTAACTTCAAATCAATTTTATATTAGATCTAACCGAGGAGAGACTATTGCTACAGTTTTAAATAGCGCTGACAAAAAAATCACCTCACAAGAGAATCGTAATTTTAAAATTTTCGACAATGTACAAATTCATAATTTAAGAAAATTTAAAAGTAAATTGTAAAATTATCAATATTACTTTATTAACCAACTTGAAATTATTAGTTTTGTTTGGAGCATAAGTATACTTGTAAGATGATCGGAATTAATAAGTTATTGTTTTTGCCTCGTTTTACGACGGTTAAAATATTTGATAAAGAGCATAAGTATTTGCAGGATGTTCGGGATAGACGTATAGCATTTTCGGTTTGGAAAGGCTCCTACGATACTTTGTCAATTATAAATAGGCAAACAATACCCCCAGAAATGTTACAACAAATACTATCCACTTATCTTCTTTTACCTTCAAAAAAATAAATATTATCATGAAATGGAATGCCGAACACTATCTTAAATTTGAAGATGAACGCTCACGCGCTGCTCGTGAGCTTCTTTCCAGAGTTGAACTCCCAAAAGCCACTCACTATCGTGGATTTAGGTTGCGGCCCAGGCAATTCTACTGAAATCTCGCTAAGCGTTATCTCAATGCAACTATTTTAGGTGGCATTACTCTCTACTTGAACACCATTATGCCGTTCTTTTAGGACTCCAAAACATTATTAATCCCCAGCTCGGAGCAAGCGCTTGCGAGACAACTAAGTCCTAGGTCAGCTTGAAAATACTCGTGAGCCATTTTAAAACGGCATAAAAGTGCTCAGGTAAATTATAACGCTTATTCCTGGCCATAATTTTATTTATTCTATCGTAATTCAATTTAAACTTATTATTTAAAAAAATGAATAAAAAATAATTTTTGCAAAAAAAAGGATGTTGAACACCATTCTCCCCTTGCTTAATAACATTTTTTTTTGTTAAAATATAAAACATTACCAAACTAAATAATTTATTTATCTAAAAGGTTTTAAAATGAACATTATTTCACTTGAAACGCCACCGCTACCAAGAGAAATGCAACACCTTATTTTTGACTTTATTCCTAAGGAAAATCTTGCGAATCAGGCGACTGTATGCAAGTTATGGAGTGAAAATGCAGATGAAAAATATCAAAAGAATCATGTTTTTAAAACCCACAAAGACATCAAAGTCTTAAAACTCAAATACAAAAGAGATTATAACAAATTGGTAGAAGAAGCAAAAAGACGGAGAAATTTAAATAAAGCCAGTTTATTTAATATTTTTAACACAACCTTGAAGGTCGGTGTCGCTACAGCTATTATCCTCATGACTTCTCCTTTAATCCTAGCAGGATTTGTTTTTGGTGGTATTTTAGGAGTGCTAACTGGGTATGCCACCATGGGCCAAGAGTTTTCAGTATTGGGAGGAGTGATAGGTAGTGCAGGAGGTGCACAAATTGGCTCCCTAGGAAGTTTATTCATGTTTGGAAGCAATGTACTTGAGTTAAGAAATCTTATAAAACTACGTCGAATTTGGTGAAATCTTTTTAAAAGGTTATATTATTGAAATTCCCCCCATTCCCAAAAATAAAATTAAAACAGATTAGGCATTTAAAAGGTGAAATAAAAAAAATTTATCTAATAATTAAAACTATTTAACATTGTAGTTTAATTTTTATTGTTATAATGCCAAAATGATTAACTTTTTTAACCTCATAAAAACAAAGGATTTTAATAACAATTGCTTCATCAGAAAACTTTCTTCCACCGTTGCCACCAGAAGTACATGGTCTTATTTTTGACTTTTTACCTGAAAAAATCTATACCGAAGTGCGTCCAAATGTTGGATTTTGGCTTTGAGAAAGCCCCGGGATTAAGCGATCAAAAACGACCCAATATTATAATATGGGGCTGTTTTTGATCGCTTAATCGCGGGAGCTTTCTCTTTGCAAAAAACCAACATTTGAACGCACTTCGGTATATACTGAGCGCGGGCACAAATTGAGGTTTTTTGC
>JACDDG010000258.1 GCA_013817115.1 Parachlamydiaceae bacterium
CTCTTCAGGACAAAGAGGTTTTCCAGTGGACTTGAGCAAGATATCTCTCCATTTGCATAGTAAAATCTTCTCATTATACCATGCGGAAAATTGAAGTCAATCACTTCATTTGCAAACCTCTATAGTAGTACACCAGTCTTATAATGTCCGGTTTAGCTGACGTCAAAGCCCTTTTAGTGAAATAAAAAAAACAGTTACAAATTTACCTGTTTTTTTTTGACCCCGAAACTTTCATGCAGCAAATACCGACATTACAATTGACATTATGTACTTGGCAAGAATGCACATTAGCAAGTAAAAAATAATTCGAATTTTTCTACTCGCTCTAAAATCCTAATGAGCCTATTCTTTCAAACATACCTTTCCTTCATGGAAATGTATAAGATAAACTTTGAAATGCGTTGGCGAAGAAAGGGGTAATGCATGGACGATTTAAATCACTATCTTTCGGAAATAAGAAATTTCGTTTGGGGTGCGCCTCTGATGGCCTTGTTGATAGGTACAGGGGCATATTTAACTTTTATTTTGCGTGGAGTTCAATTCCGTTATCTGGGCTATGCAATTGTGCAAGTGTTTGCGAAACAAAAGAAAAATTCGGAAGGGGATATAAGCCATTTCAATTCATTAATGACCTCTCTGGCAGGCGCTTTGGGGACCGGAACAATTGTAGGAGTTGCCACAGCTGTGGCTGTAGGTGGATTAGGTTCGCTTTTTTGGATGTGGGTAACAGCATTCGTCGGAATGTCAACCAAATATTCGGAATCTCTTTTGGCCGTAAAATACCGCGTGATGGATGAAAGTGGCGAAATGCTTGGCGGACCAATGCAGTATATGGAACGGGGACTCAATTGGAAATTCGTTGCCATTATTTTTGCTTTTTTTGGCGCTTTAGCAGCAATAGGAACTGGAAATCTTGTCCAAGTGAATGCCATCACTGAAACAATGGGTAACATATGGGGCACTGACCCACTATGGACAGGTATTTGTTTATCACTTATCGTGGGTGCCGTTCTTCTCGGTGGTGTAAAAAGCATTGGTCGCGTAGCAGGAATACTCGTCCCATTTATGGCCTTTTTCTACTTAGCAGCGGGCCTATTTATACTTTTCAAGCACTACGATCGTCTTCCTGAAGCTTTTGGATTAATTTTTTCAAGTGCTTTTAGTGGACAAGCTGCTGCAGGGGGCTTTATGGGCACAACAGTCATGCGTGCCATGCAAGAAGGCGTCGCTCGCAGTATTTTTTCAAATGAAGCTGGCATGGGAATTTCTTCTATTGCAGCCGCCGCGGCAAAAACTGATGCGGCACCCCGCCAAGCTTTGATTGCAATGACAGGGTCTCTTCTATCAACAGTAATTGTATGTACTGTTACAGGACTTGTGATTGCCGTTACTTCCGTGCAGGGACAAATTAGCCCTGACGGGCAGGTTTTGAATGGTGCGAGCATGGCAATTGCAGCCTTTAATTCAACAATCACCGGAGGCAACTACATTGTTTCAATCGGGCTTATTTTATTTGCTTTTACGACTGTAATAGCTTGGGGATACTATGGCGAGAAGTGTTTCGAGTATCTTCTTGGAGAACGTTCCACATTGTTTTATCGCTTGCTATTTACATTGCTTGTGATTCCTGGGGCCATCGTCAAGATGGAAGTTGCGTGGTATCTAGCTGATATTCTTAATGGCTTAATGGTCATTCCAAATTTGATCGCATTGATTGGGCTTTCGGGCGTGATTGTTACCGAAACGAATTTGTTTCTATCGCGTGATTTGTCAAAAGAATGAAGGAAAATTGTCTGGCAGCGTTTCTTGCAGTATTGGAGTATTGGAGTACTAGTACACATTGTCAATTAAATTGTCGGGGCTTTGACGTCAGCCCTAAAACCGACAATTTAAATGACAATGTGTACTATTTTTTAGAACCGATGATTTTTCCTGCCAATTTGATATCATCACCCTCTTTAACCACTTTACCTTCTCCGGATTCAAAAGTAATATCTCCGGCAACATCTGTGTCACCTGTCAAAGTTAAAACTTCTGCCTTAGCTCCTTTAGAAATCATGATGTTTTTCCTAACGGTCACATCGCAAAGTTCTACGACATTTCCACCTTCACTTGAATCGACCACCAGTTCCTCAAAAATTCCATCCTGAGCAAACAACGTGCCACGGATCACGGTTTTTTCAATGATGGTAAATTCTTTTAAATTTGCATGTCCTGTGACTTCTAATGTGCTTATTTCGATATCTTTAGCGTTTAAAGCTCCCTTTACCACGATATCCTGAAGATCAGCATGTCGTCCGATCATTGGGCCTGAAATAATTGTTTTTCCCGATACTTCAAGATCATTGAACGTAAGAGGACCATTAACTTCAAGAATCCTAGCTTTGATCCCGCGTAATTCTGCAGGGCCATTGATGGTAAGAGTATCAAAAGTTTTGTCTTTTAACGTAGTCGGTCCATTAAAGACTTCAGCATGAAGACCCGATCCAAAAATGGTGGCTCCAAACAGTGCTATAAAAGTTAAAAAAGTTGATTTACCGGTTAACATGGGATTCCCCTTGAGTTTAAAAAGAGTGGAATAGCACCACTTCTTTATTTTTTAGTTTTGACAATGGAGCGTAAAGCAGGCTTTTTGGGTGTTTTAGATGTCCCCGTTTTTGATGTCTTAGATGTTTTGGAATTTGCTGTTTTCTTAGTTGCAGTTTTTTCTGAAGCAATTTTTGGCTTATCAGCAGTAGCTTTCGTCGATTTCTTAGGTGCGACTTTAGCTTTTTTGTCGGCTTTTATAGCTCCTTTTTTTGCTGGAGATGATGTTTTTTCTGACTTAGAAGCTTTAACGGCTAGTTTTTTGGAACTAGCGGAAGAAGCTTTCGGTTTAGTATTTTTAGATTCCTTAGATTTTACACCATCTTCATCGAAATCATCTTCATCTTCATCTTCCCCATCAATCCATCGAGATGAGAGGCTACGCAGAGCTGCAATTTTAGTTTGGAGGGCAGCTTCAGTGTCAATTTCATCTAAAGTTAGGCGCCGAGGCAAAAGCAAATCGAGCTCTTCATCAAATTTGGCTGAAAAATTAACTGATGAGGCACTAGTAATTTCAGGTATATATAAAAATGGTCTAACAGAAGCAGCGATCGTCAAGAAAATGTCGACAGATGCCTGCGTTTCAACCTCTATTTTCATGGCTTGTTTAGGGGGGCGACCACGTTTGGGACGAGGATTTAATGCTTCGGTGGAATAATATGTTTTGGCTTTAGCCGAAAGTGTTTTTCTTGCAGATGCAATATCCTTGCTTACTTTTGTTTCAAACAAATTTCGCTTAAGTTTGTCAATTAATTCTCCGTCAAGATCGAGATCTTCTTCAAAAACAAAATGAAAATGGCTAAGGCGTAGCCATTCAATAATACGAATTCTAGAGCGTTCTTGGTAGTATTGTTGCCATTTTTCGAATTCAGCGTGGTGATCAGAAATGAATTCCAAGAAATTTTCGCGTGCTTCTTTTGATTGAATGATGTCTAATAATTTTTCTTTTGTATCAATATCATAGACTTTTTCAGCAATGAAGCCTTCCATGATCTTCTTTGTTTCATAGAAAGTTAGTTTTGGAACCATGACGAATTCATCTTTGCGCTCTGCAACTTCTTTTTCTAAAAGATCGAGCTCTTCTTGAGATTTGTCTAAATCGACATAAACTAGATACCCTTCAGTTCTGTTTAAATAAAAATCACGTTCGTCATTAGATTTAGCAAAGGCATCCATAATTCGATGACAGCGCAGTATAAGTGGGTTTTGAGGTTCGCGTGTTGATAATATCATCGACATAATAAAGTCCTTTAAATGTAGGCTATTGGTGCACCAATAGTCTGATAGCTAATCTGCTGCTTATCGTACTTAAAAAAAGAGTTTTATTCAAGAGGAATTGCTGCAATGTTTCGAGGCAATATCAATAATTTTTATTTTATCATGTTTACATTAGCGTAAAACTTAATTAAATACTTTTTAATTTGACGTATAAAAATAGTCAGATATTGTATAAAGTTACTAAAATGTTTAATTAAATAAGGATTCTTATGAACACTAATCTAGAATATGCAGTTTACGTTACAGCAGGTAAAAATAGTTACAGTCCAAAATATGAATGGGGTGGCTGTCACATCACTGTATCAGGGTTTACTCCAAATAATGGGGAAGAAACAAAACGTTTAGCTGCATCGAAAATCGGGCAAAATGCTCTGAATGATAAAAAATCGAATCCATTGAAGCCTGTTGGTTGGACTGTGAAAAATTGGAAAAACGTGTGGACTATAGTCATTAAATCCAGCACCTTAGATAAAGTTGCTGACATGTTAAGTCAAGCAGGTTTTGATAATTTGAAGGGGCCAAATAATAC
>JACDDG010000259.1 GCA_013817115.1 Parachlamydiaceae bacterium
TGTAAGTAGGCCACCGCATGAGCCTCTGGGCTAAAAGATGAAGCGTCAAACTGGTTAACGTTTACTCTAAGATGCATGATATCAGTGTTACCGATAATCATAGGAGGAGTTCTGGATGAATCTGAAGGAGGGTATTCACCTTTCTGAATTTTAATTTGCAATACAGTCGCGTCAATAGGGGATTCAATGATCGTACGTTTAATTTCTTGCTCTATTTGCTGAGCGTAGGCGTTAGCATACGATACTTGCAATTTGGCTATTTCTATATCCGGCAGCCAAGCTCCCGCTTTGGTTTTAGCTAATTCTGCTTCTACTTGTTGCACTTTGGCTAAGAATTGTTGATAGATAAAGTAGCGGCGATTGACCTCTTCCAAACTCATAGCACCGCTATTTTGTAGTCCTGCCACTCGGTCGTATTGGCCTTTAGCTTGTTCTAATTCAACCTGAACACTTTTTAGTGCAGCTTCGGAAGCGGAAACATCTTCAGGTCGGGGTAAGGATTCTAACTTTAGTAAATTAGCTTTAGCATTTTCATAAGAAATACAGCGAGCTTCCAAATCCGCTTTAAGGTCACTCGATTCTAGGCGAAACAAAACTTCACCAGCTTTAACTTTATCTCCTACCGCAACTTGGACCTGATCGACAACACGATTTACAGGTGAACCAATGTGAATATTCTCACTGCTTGGTTCAACGATTCCAACAGCTGAGATGTATGATTTGAAGGGAGACATCGGGCTTAAATGTGAAGGAGCATGTTTTGCGAGAAGATCCTTTCTTTGTTCTGACCACATAAAAATGGCAACGATCAAAACGCAGATGACGGCGAGCAAAATAATCCAGTTAAAGTAGCTTCTATTCATTTGTGTGTCTCTTCAGATGTTATTTCTCCGTCACTCATAGGAACAATTCGATCAGCGTAGGAAAATATACGCGGATCATGCGTGACTACTATGACGGCTTTAGATGTGTTTTGGGATAGACCATGCAGGAATTCCATGATTTCAAAACCTGATACGTGGTCTAGTGCACTTGTGGGTTCATCGCAGATGATAATTGGTGCGTCATTGATCATGGCACGGGCAATTGCAACGCGTTGTTGTTGACCTTTTGATAATTGTGCAGGAGAACTATGTGAACGATGTGCCAAATGAACTTGATCTAAAAGTTTCATTGCTTTAGCAAAGGCTTTCGTTTCATCCATTCCTCCCACAATTAAGGGAAGTGTTACATTTTCAGCGATAGTTAAAGAGGGGATGAGAAATAAAGATTGGAAGACAATTCCGATATTATTGCACCGAAAATGAGCTTTGTCGTTTTCAGACATCCCATTCATACTTTGTTTTAATAAAATGAGCTCCCCCTCATCAGGAGTTAATATGGTTGCAATAATCGATATAAGTGTGGTTTTACCAGAGCCAGAGGGCCCTACTAAAAGAGTTAATTTATTGGAATAAATTTCTAAATTTGTACTTTTCAATGCTTCAACTTTATATTCACCAACACCATAAGTCTTTTTTATACTCTTACACTCGATTACCACAGAACTCATGTCATGTCCCCATTAAAATTTTAGGATCGGCCTTGAAGACCTTCTGAGCACTTAAAATTGCCGTAAAGATACAAATAAGCAAGACTATGCCTCCACTAAATAACAATAACTGCCAGGGAAATAAAAAGGCTAACGTCGTATCTTTTATAGCCAGTCCCCATAAAACCGTTAAACCCATTCCCAAAGAAAAGCCGATGATTCCCACAACTGCAGCTTGAAAAATAATCATTTTTAGGATCATTTTTCCTGTTCCTCCAACCGCCTTTATCAATGCATAATACGTAATATTTTCCAAGGTCATCATGTAAAAAATTTGTCCGGAGATTGAAAAACCTATGATAATGCCGAGAATTACCGAAAGTCCAAAGTTGATTAATACCCCGGTTTTAAGAAAAAAGCTCATGACTTGATTTTTGAATTCTTCCCGGCTATAAGCGCGCAGTCCGGGATGTTCATTGATCGCTTTTGTTATTGCTGGAATATCAGCAGAGGGATTTGTCTTTGCTAAAATAAATCCTGTTCTATATGTCATTCCTGGATTAAAAATTTGAAATTCTGAAAATGAAGTATAGATGATGGGTTGAGGATAAAAATTTTGCGTGATTTTACAAATGCCTACGACGACTGCCCGTTTGCCATTAATTTCAAGAGTTTCCCCTAATTGTAAATCGTGTCTCACTCCATCATGAGTCACAGTCGATAAAACACCCCTAGCAGAAAATTCGTCGACAATGATGCCACCAGACCTTCTTAAGTCTTTTACAGAGCCTTGAAGCATCAATGAGGGTGCGCCGATAAGAGTGGCATCATCGACACCATAAAGTTGAGTAATATCAAACTTACCTGAAGGTGTGGTAATTGGGAGCAGGGTTGAACTCAGGGGCACTGCCCAATCAATGCCAGGTGTCTTTCTAACGATATCTAAGTAATTTAGAGGCATACTACGCAATTTATCTTCACTTTCAGTTGCAGGATCCATGACCCAGATAGTAGGCTCTGGGGTGTCAGTGACAATTCGATAGGATCGAGCCATTAAACCTAAGAAAATTGCAGATTGTTGCGAAATCAATAGAGTCGCCAAAAAGATTCCGAAGATAACACCAATACAGGACGCTTTTTTGCCGATTAACATTTTAAAAGCTAAAGAAATCACTATGATCCTAGGCTGACATTATATGCTTGCATTAGAGCTTTAATACTAGAGTATCCTAAATTTTTCTGAGGAAAAATGAGGTAGGAACTTTCAGTTCGTTTTGGGATAAATTTCTCCCAATATGTGTGGTGCCCTTCCAAATTGAAAATACATTTTGCGCAATTGAATAGCCAGCGTGTAAAATTTGCATAGAATTTGCTGATGCCAATAATTTTTCCAAGTTGTTTAGCAGGAATCGGTCCAACTAACACATAATGACAGTTTTCTTTTTCTAAAATTTGTAAAGTTGAAATAATCAGTGCTTCCGAGAGTCCACTTGGAGCGTCTTTTGTTCCCATGACGTTAGTTAAAAGCCAACCATTTTTTGATTCAAGTCTGTTTAAAGTTAGTAAACCAATGATCTGTTTACCCTGTTGAGCATAAAACCAACGTTTGCCGTAACGATTTTTAAATAATGAAACCCCCGAAAGGAAAATCTGTGGACCGTGTCTTTTTTGAAGCCATTTTACGGCAACATTTTCTAATTGCTTTTCAATGTCACTGAGGTTATTATAATTTTTTTCTAAATATTCTCGAATAGTGATTCCTTGTTTTAATGCATGTTTGACTTTTCTTCGTACTAGTACCGCTTTGGGACCTTTATTATTAACAGGATTGTTTTGCGGATCAAAGATTAATTTTTCACCAAATTCTATTGTCACAGCAGCAAGGTTGTTCATTGCCCATTCCGCGAAATCTTCTGTTGCAATTGTATAGACGACTCCTCTTTTTTGTGTATTACAATATTCTTGAAAGATTTTCGCTAAAAGAGGCTTATTTTCAGGAGAGCAGACGGGATCTCCATAGACAACTGCATTGCCAAATTTGATTCGATACCCAATAAAACCCTCAACAGCGGGAACAGAAAATGTTTGGGAGGTTTCCTCTAGCAGCCCGTTTGTATTGACATCGCCCCATTTACGTACAAGTGCAACAAGCTTTTGTCGTCTTTCAGTGGTGGATAGATCATTTAAAATTTCTTGCAACATTATGTCTCCGATATTAAGAAATAAATTTTTTCTTACCACTTATTGCAATCAAAAGCAAGCGAGACAGGAAAAATAATTTTTAATCGGGAGCGGTAATGCAAAGGTTATGAATTCCTGAGTCTGGAAGTCGGAAAGGGATTCGGAAAGGGACGTTCTCTGTAACGGAAGGAATAGAGACAAATGACTTATACCGAAGAGCGTTCCAATTTTGGTTTTTGGCCAAGAGAAAGCTCCAGCGATTAAGCGATCAAAAACTGCCCCATATTATAATATTAGGTCGTTTTTAATCGCTTAATCCCGGGGCTATTAACAGTTCCCCCTACCGGGGGATAGGAGCATGAATGGCGTTTCTAGATTCTACTTTACGCGTAAATTAACGATGTTCTATCCCCCGGTAGGGGGAACTGTTAATAGCCCCGGGCTGCAGCGATAGCGAAACCCGGGGTTTAAGCATGACATAACGTGCGCCCCGGTAGGGGCGCCAGAAAGCCACTGAAGTGCTTAGCCACAATTATTAGCCCTCCAATCTTAGCTTGATGTGAGCTGTGGGCTATTATGCCGAATGAATTATTATGCCGATAACTTTTTTTCAAATTTGTCTACAGGTCAGCTTAGGGTCTTTTGTGCAAAAATGCAATTCGGCATAATCCGGACCTTA
>JACDDG010000260.1 GCA_013817115.1 Parachlamydiaceae bacterium
AATCTTCTCTGCGTCTTAAATGACTTTACGACTTTGCGACTTTGCGTTTCCTCTTAAACTGATGAAAGGCCCCTTTTAAAGGGGACGATCATTTACAATGGATTATTGACTTCAGCTTCAGCTTGAACTGAAATGCGTGTTTTATCTGTTTTTCTGAAAGCTACGATGCCATCAGCTAGAGCAAAAAGTGTGTCGTCATTGCCACGCCCAACATTTGGACCAGCATGCCATTTTGTGCCGCGTTGTCTTATGAGAATGCTGCCCGCTTTAACGAGTTGACCATTTCCAACTTTAACTCCGAGACGTTTTGAGTGGGAATCGCGTCCATTTCGTGTCGATCCCTGACCTTTCTTATGTGCCATATTTGAACCCCTTTATACCTTATATACAGTTATACAGTAGCGAGAACGCCGCTAACTTCAGTTATTTTCACGCGACAATATTTCTGACGATGACCAAACTTACGGTATTGGTGATGGCTGCGCTTGTATTTAACGCTCGTTACTTTTGGACCGCCGACCCAATCAAGGAGCTCTCCACGAACAACAGCACCCTCAACTAGAGGAGCGCCGATTAATAGGCTTGTTCCATCATTGACAAACAGTACATCAAATTGAAGCTGGTCTCCAAGATTTGCTTCTAATAGTTCTACATCGATAAAATCGCCTGGTGCAACTTTATATTGCTTTCCACCAGTTTGAATTATGGCGTACATTTAGATCTCCTAATTTTTTCGTAAAATTCTACTCATAATCGACTTTATGACTTCTTGCTAACAAGGTCTAAGGGGTACCAGGAAGCTAAAAAGTTCACTGGCATCACCTGCAATTTTACAAGCGAAAAAACCACAAAGTCGAAGGACCCACAAAATGTGAGCTCTTAAAGAACAGATGTTATCTGTATTTACATTTGAAGTCAAAGAGAAAATGAGGGGAGAAAATGCTGGGAAAGCCTAGCGAAAAATGAAAAGGATGTTTTCGCAATAAAAAAGAAATGAGCCCTGACTTCCTCTTGCCCTAAAGAATATGATATCGATCATGTCTATTTTTTACTACATTGAGTAAGTTAGGCTTGGTCAAATAGAGTTGGTCACTTCCCTAAGAAGTCTGCTCTTCATTCACACTGAGAAGAAGAGTTTGGGTCTTTCTGAAAAGGGCCCACTATTTGACCAAGCCCATAAATGTTTTGCATTTTTATTGTATTACTCATATAATGTTAATAACGACAACAAAATTAATTTAAATTAGGTAAATTATGTGTACTTTTACAAACTGTTTATATCCAGCTATGGGTCAAACCCATTCTAATGCAAATAACGAGCTTTATTATGCTATTGATGGGTTAACGACTCCAAAAAAATTTGAGAAACTTTGTGAGCGATATCCAGGTTATAATCTTGAAAAAACATGCGCTACAGACGATCTTACGCTGTTTGAAAGCCATTGCGTGTCAGCTCTGCACGACGCTATAATGTATGGTAATTTTGAACTTACCAGTCATATCATTAAAAAATTCGGGAAAAGATTAATTGATATTCAAGATTCTAATAAAAGATCTCCATTATTTACAGCTTTAGAAATTTTAATAACTTTAGAGGAAAGAAACCAATTTTTTAATAAAAATAATAGCAATAACCATCAAAAAATCTTTCACAAACTGATTTCTTCAGGAGCAGACGTAAACAATTGCATTTTATACGATAACTTACCTGTATCGATGCTGGACACCGCCGCCAAATTCAGGCCTAACCTAAACAAAGACACTAGTATAAAAATATCAAAATTATTATTGCAATACGGAGCTCAGGATAGAATAGCCTATTTTACTCAGGTTGGCATTTCTATTCTTGAAAATGCACATAAAAAAGATGAAACGCGATTAAAATCATTTATAATTGCTACTAAATTTAAAATTTTTCTATCATTTTTAAAAGAAAAACTTAGTACAAATTCTATTAACAATGAAAAATTGCAAATTTATATAGATAAATTCCATTTCCCAACTGAATGGAAAGGTTTGAGCTTTGAAGATGCACGAGATGTCATGTCTACTATTATAGAAAAAAATTATGACGATAATTCTATTGTTAGAGATGCAAAGTTACAAATTTATAACGAAAAATTTCAATTTTTTTCTGGTTTAAGAGATGAAAAATCTATCGTTAATAGCCTACCTAAAGAAATTGTAGCTACTATTTTGAAATTTGAACAAAGCGTTTATCCGAACATCTCTGAAAAAGCTCATAAAATGATCAATCAAGCTCTCAAAATATGTAGCGAAAATGAGGTTCTCTTTTTATGCGGACAAATAGATCAATATTCTCAAATTTCTTTATTGCCTCAGGAAATTATTGCGTTTATTCTTGAAATGAGAATTGCTGCGGAATTTTAATACTTGAAAGCTAGTGTGTAAATAATTAGATCATGGTAAGTCGTCGATAGGTCACTGCGGAAGCAACTTGAAAGCGAAAACAAAGATTTCAAGTTGTTGCATCATGATCTTTCGGCTTACCTTACTGCCTTTTTTTCGCTTAAAAAATAGTTAGTTTCCCTCACATATTGGAAACCGGCACCGGCATGCTAAATTGAGTGGATAATTGTGAATTCAATAAGCTTACACTAACCGATCTACGCCCGCTACGACATTTTTGACGGAAATTACAAGCAAAAAATGTCAAATTAAACGGAAATTGCAAGTAAAAAGCGTCAAATTTGGCAGAATTTGTAAGTCCTATTACCTATCTTTTAAAGAGAGAACATGCCTTAATGTCCATAGGGACGGCCCTGTAACAGGGCCGTCCTATTGGGCCTTAAGTCAGCTTTCGTGAAAAAGAGACTAAGGCATCTTTGGTATCCCACAGATTTATCAAAAAAAATTGAGTTAAAAGCAGATTCCAATGTCGTGCATCGTAGCCTCCAATTAATTCAAGCAACGATAAAATGGTAGCAAACGCAGAACATAGCAAAGATCTACATCGCGGCTTAGCTTTTATGGAGGTTACGGATGCACGGCATTGAATCATGCTGTTAACTCAATCTTTTTTTGAAAAAGTTTTGCAGTTTAAAACATAACCTAAAAATCATTTTGTAGCCCAAAAGCCGATATCGGCTTTTGGGCTACATAATGATTTTCGGGATAAGCTTTTAGCTGAATAAATTTTTCAAGAAACACCTTATGTCCTTACGGACATTCTCGAAGAAAGCCTTTTTTTCCTCTAAAGACCCTCTAAAGTATTCATCGTCCTGGTCGACATGGCTTTGGAGATGAGCATAACCGTGGTCCATGAAACTGATGTGCTATGATCCTTTATAATAGCGCACTTGGTGTCCTGCTCGGATCATTTGTTCGTAGCACCCCGTTTCTTTTGGTAAGCCTCCCGCTCTTCTGCAAGAAGGAAAAATAAAGGACAGCGGCTATTAAGAGGATAGGTAAACCTGGTAGTTTCCATCAAGATCAGACATTCTTTCACGCCTTGTTGGTCTGGCCTATGGAACAACGTGGAGCGTTTATCTTTTTGGAAGGCATCAAACGTTCGATTTGACCATAAAGCCAAGGAATTACCTCCCAATGAGTGACCTATTAATCCGACCCGCTTTAGATCAATTTTTCCTTGAAACAACGCGGCTTGTGTTGCTTTTAGCCATTCGAAAACATAGAGGATGTTATCGATGACTTTGGCATTTCTTGAGCAACTGCTCCCCTCCCAAAATGATGGTCCTTCTTCGTCCGATAAGGATCGTCAATAGATAACGGATCGAAGAAATATTTTCGCCGTAATCTTTTTGCTGCCTCCCACTCTGCGTAATGAGTGCACTTCATGATTCGAATACGGTTAAAGCTTGCCTTCTTTAAAATTTTTCTTATAAAAGCATTTTTATTAAGGTTATAACCTGTAAAAATGGAGTTGGTTTTCTCATAAGAAGCTTTTTCTTTTAACAGAGTCTCTTTTAATTTGGCATATTCATCTCGCGCATCGGGATGATCTCGCAAATAGTCCCTAAAGAGCAAATTAAGTTCAATTTCCGGATGGCCCTCTTCGTAAACATGAAGATTTGTATCAACGCCGTTAGAGCCATCAGAGCGGTTAAAATAAAGTCGCATCGGAATGTTGTACTCGCTTTTATATTTGAAGCCAATTTTTTCAAGGGACTGAATGGATTTTTCAGGATCTTTAACGACCCCGATAATATCAATAACAGGCTTGGCTGAAAGACTAGGTACAGAAGTAGAACCCACATGATGAACAACAATACAATTATCTCCCAATGCTTCACAAATTTTTGACGCTTCGATTTCAAATATTTTTAGCAATCAGGGTTATACTCGACTTTATGATTTTTTGGCTTTCCGATAAAAATCACATTTGATTTTTCGGTTAGCCGAGCG
>JACDDG010000261.1 GCA_013817115.1 Parachlamydiaceae bacterium
GAAACAAACTGTTGTAGTATAATTAAGTTAATGCGAAAGTTTCGCTCGGCTAACCGAAAAATCAAATGTGATTTTTATCGGAAAGCCAAAAAATCATAAAGTCGAGAAATACGTCATAACTTAGGAAACTCAATGGACGCAAACCATTCGTATAACTATTCTGCCCTTTATAATTTTTTCTTTCACCTTTTCCATAATAGAAACGGAGAGGAAAATGGCTCACCCCTAATCACCAATATTTTTATCGCTATGTTAACAAAAAAATTATGGCTCGCACCATTAGTTTTTTTTAACTTAGTCGATATGCATCAATTAGTCAAGTTAAAAAATACAGAATCTAATCCATGCAAAACTGTTAAAAAAACTGACCAACAAAAAGGCGTTATTTCTGGGAAAATTTTAAAAATCACACCAGCAGAAAATCTTATATCATCACATATTACTCAAATCCAAAATTCATTAGACAATGCAAAGCTAAATTATGGAGACAATGAAATCGCTTTTAAAGAAGCATTAAATGAAATTAAAAGACTTTCTCTAGATAGTAGTTTTTCTAAAGATATTTTTAGAGCTATGGATGCGAATCAACTTTTTGAGCTCACCAAATTGTACGCTCAAAACTTTGATGATTGTGCAAAGATTATTGAAAAATTTGGAATTAGTGATCAAAACTATTTATTTGAGATTGCTAAGCTTTCTTTTGGAAAAAATTTTAATGGAACTATTTTTAATATTAAAAAATTTGGAATTACAGATCAAAATAAGCTATTTGAATTAATTGAGATATGCTGTGAAAAAAATATTTCTCAACTTATTTTTAATATTAGAGAGTTTGGAATTACCGATCAAAATCAACTATTTAATATTGCTAAGCTTTGTTGTAAAAAAAATATTAGTATTACTTGTTTTAATATTCTGGAATTTGGCGATTTGGATCAAAACCAATTATTTGAGATCGCAAAAATTTGTTTAAAAACAAATGCACTTGAAGCTTCAAAGAAAATTTCCCTTTTGAGTCTAAAAAATCAAATTCATTTAGTAGAATTGTTGAAGATTTTTTTAATATATGACAAAAATGAAAAAGTTTATTTTGATGATATTATTGCGGATTTTCAGATTCTTGAGCCAAATCAAATTTTTGAAATTGTTAAGTGTAGTTCACAAAAAATAATTTTTAATCCTAGGCATTTCCATAGATATAGAATAACGGATCCAATCCAAGTATATGAGATCGCAGGGCTTTGTGCTCAAAATGATGGGCGCTCAACTGCACGGTTTATAAAAAATTTTGGTATTAAGGACCAATTAAAATTAGTGGAGATTGCTACGATTTGTGCTCAGCACTCAACTTATAATATTGAAAATTTTGGCATTACAGACCAAGTGGAATTAATTGTTATTGCGAAGAAGTCTGCAAGATGTGCCCAAAATATTGACAAATTTGGAATTACCGATCGAAACCAATTATTTGAGATTGCTAAGCTCTCTGCTCAAAAAAATGGGACCTTAACTGCAGAAAACATTAGAAAATTCGGCATTACGGACAATGTTCAACTATTCGAACTTGCCCAAATGTGTTCAGAGGAAAGCCAAAATATCATTAAATCGATCAATAATTTTGATTTGACCTTTGACCAATCCATTTTTATTTTTAAGTATTGCATGAGAAAAGTGGACGCATCTGACTATATAAGCAATTTCCATCTGTTTTTCAAAAATAAATATTATTTCGAAAACGAGTTAAAATATAGTTCAATTATGTTGATGGTCCGAAAAGAATTTAAAATGCTTCAGGAATTATTTATATTGGTGGAAATGTATCCTGATGAGATTGTTAACTTTGATTTTAATCAATGTGCCGATATTTTACGCAATTATTCAATTGAAAAATTTGTCGGAAATCCATTTGAGAAAGCGCTTGAAAACATCATGAATATTCCAGATGCATTTGGTAAATATCAAAATCTACTTTGGTTGGCAAATACAATGGTTATTTTCAATACTTCAAAAGTCCTTGAGCAAATAAGCGACGACCAAATTCCGTCGCTTAATGATCGAGAAATATTTGAGTCGATTGCAAGTTTTGGGAAACCAAAATTACGACTGCCTCTCTCCCTTATTGTTTTGTCTTTGGCATCTATGGAAAATGGACTTGAAATATTTAAAAAATTACATTCAGTGCAACAAAATTCTAACAAGGGCCAGGCACATTTTCAAAATCTCTTATTTTTATTTTTTGCTACCCTGGTATCCCGGGGGGTAGATGTTAATTCAGAAGTTTTTTCAGATGAAGGAACTTTTAGAAAGGAAATTTTAAAAAAATCATCTTGTTTTTTTAAAAAAGAAAATTCGCAGATTATGATCGAGATGCTTCTTTTATTAGTTCAAAATAAAACTCTCTCAGTAAAAGTAAATGAAGGGCTGCTAGTTAGAGTTATTTCGGAAACTCCGCTCGCTATGGAAAAATTTTCCATGACCAACGATGAACTTCAGTCAAGCTATTTGCGTAACGCACAATCATTAGTTTCAATTTTTGAATTTAATGAGGTGAGTCGACTTAGCGATACTTCTAAAAATTTGGTTGAAATTTCTGAAGAGATTTTAAGAGAAAAACTTTCTTGTGTTGACGTAGAAAATTTTACATCAAAATATCATCAAACCTTTAGAGAAAATCGAAATCCCTCTGCTATTGTTACCTATGCAGCAAAAATAAACTCACTGAATGACCCAGATGCAACCGAGTGCCTAGGCCGTTATGTTGCATCCACTTTAGAGGGGCCTTCTGCTTTTAGAATAATGAGATATGATCTGACCAATAATCCTCATCTCACAAAAATTAATGAGTTTGATCCAAAATTGTTTGAAGATTGGAAAAACAATCTAGATCCCATCAATATTGATGAACTAAAATACGATGAGAATTCCTCTTCAAATACTCAACCTACAGCAAAAGACTGGATGAAGCAAAAATTGATCACCGATAAGCATCTTGATATGGAAACTTTAGATGTCATTTATTTAAATAACTATCTCCAAGAGACAGATTTACAAAAAAGACGTGAAATAGAAATAATGCTCTTGGATGCACATAGTATTTCTTTAAAAAATTTGAAGGAGATTAATAAGACTAAAGAATCCAGAATTATCATGAGTTTAAAAAACTGTAATAACCAAATTAAAAGTATCGATTCAAAAATTCTAAAGGATTCGATAAAAATTAATTTAGGTCGACTAAATGAACAGAAAAATACCCTTCAATTAAAATTTGATAAAAACTTAACTCTATTAGTAACAAAATTTCCGATTTTAAGTCAACGCGTAATTAAAGGGAATAATTATGATGAAATTATAAAATTCATTGAAGGTTGCAACGAAATTCAGACCTTCACTTGGATGGCTAAGGAAAACATTAGCAAGCGAAGACTGGAAATACTATGCATTAAATGGATTAAAGGAATAGATTCTCTACAGGCTTCAAATACTGAAATGAACAATAACCAGATCAAATCATCTGAAGATAAATTGAAAAAGATTTTAGTAGAAATATTAAAGATTCTAAATGCTTCTCCATTTAGTTCTCCCGAGTTTGCTAATGATATTCAAAATAAGATTAATGAGAAAAGCGTGAGTATGGCAATTGGTAATTCTCTTGTTGTGGAAACGGATGACCCAATCGATATTTTACTTTGCGGCACAGAAGTGGACGGGAGTTGTCAGCGCATTGATGGTGATGCTCACCTCAATAAAGGGCTTCTGGGATATAACATGGATGGAAAAATTAAGATTTTAGCTATTAAAAATGCTGAAGGTGCGCATGGTAAAATTAAGGCGCGTTGTCTTTTAAGAATGCTCTGGGATGGAGATAAGCCGGTATTATTTATGGAAAGATTATACCCTAGCAATATTACATCTAAGCAAGCTCAAGCTCTCATTTACATGGCGCGCAAAAAAGCTGAAATTTTGGGAGTACCTTTGCTTACATTAGGAGGCTCAGGAGAGGATTATGGCAAACCATTAATAGCCTTAGGAGGTTCTTCCCCTTGGGAATATTGTGATGGTGCTATGGGGATGACAAAAGGAAAATATGAAATTAAAGATGCTAGATCTGTAGGCTAAAATTTAATTAATTTACGCCAAAAGAGAGGTTTCTGAAGAATTGGGTCAAGGCTTTTCATAAGGATTCTCTTGTATACCGAAGAGCGTTCAGATTTTGGATTTTTGGCTTTGAGAAAGCCACCGGATTAAGCGCTTCAAAAATGACCCAATATTATATGATTTTCCTGAAAATTTTTTTTTACCAATTATGGATATTTTATCATCTTTTTTGTATAAAGGTTTTATACGAACCACTTACAAGAGGAATGCCATGTTTTTTA
>JACDDG010000262.1 GCA_013817115.1 Parachlamydiaceae bacterium
TTTTCAAGTCATTGATAATTAATGACTTATAAAGCTGAAATTTGATAATTCTCGATAGAGGGGCCGAAAGGCTCTGCTTCGCTCTGCGTTAAAAATGCCCCAGAATTTACGCCCGTTACCTATCCCCCCGTTAACATATAACATTTGTAATAATTCAACAAACCTAATATAATCCAAGGAACAGAATTTTATTAATACAATTTACCGAGAGAAATTATGTTTATAGAAACAGGATTAACAATTTTAATACAACAATATCTGAGCCAATCACAAGCAATACCCGTTATTGGCCCTTTGCTTGTATCACCCCTCAAAGCCGTCATCAGCGCTGTTCAATTCGTTGCAGGATCAGCCCTTGCTTTAATTTCAGCAACTTTTGGGAGCTTTTTCAGATCACCTTCCACAATGAAGTTTGCAGCAACATCAGGCTTGCATGCAGGGCTAGGCTTATTAAGCTTGTGCTACAGCTTAGCCAATATAGTAAGCTTAGGAATTTTAGGATTTTATTTAGAACATACGATAAAGTCTACTTTGCCTTACATCTAAAATTGGAATAATCGCTATTATCTAGATGGATATTTGACTCTGGAATGACTGTAAGCTACTAAAGTTTTGACCAAAGTTAATTTCACAATCGAAAGCTCTTCATAAGTCAGAAGACATGCATCCAGCTGCCCATCTTCCTCTTTTATGCGCACTAATTTGTTCGCCAATTCCATCAAACTTGCTTCATTAACGTCATCAAGTGAACGAGAAGCTGCCTCAATTGAATCTGCAATCATGATAATCGCCGACTCCTTACTCCGCGGTTTTGGACCAGGATAACGAAAATCCCTCTCCTCGACCAAACTTATATCTCCACCATGAGCATCAAGCTCTTTTCGATAAAAATAATATACCAAAGTGGTGCCATGATGCTCTTTGATGACGTCGATAAACTGTTCTGGTAAACCTGCTTTTCGGCCAAGAATCACCCCTTCTGTCACGTGCGCTAAAATAGCGCGCGCGGACTCTTTAGGAGTCAACAGCTGATGAACATTAACTCCACCTTGCTGCTGGTTTTCAGTGAAGTATTGCGGCGTCACAATCTTACCCACATCATGATACAGAGTTGCCGCTCGGCAAAAAAGCCCGTTGGCTCCGATTTTTATAGCTGCAGCTTCAGCTAAGTTTCCAACAACGATTGAATGCTGATACGTTCCCGGAGCTTCAATTGAAAGACGCCGCAGCAACATATTATTGGGGTCCATGTACTCCATCAGTGTCACATCAGTCATAATCTTAAATCCAGATTCCAACAAAGGAAGCAAACCAACGACCAGAATGCTCGTTAAAAGCATGCTCACAGAGACACACAAGATATCCGCAAAATAACTTCTAATCGCCCAGGCATCACTCTGGTAAAAATGCAAAGCCAAAATCATGGCTAAACAACAAAACCACGCCTTAGCTGAAACATTAAAAACTTCTTTACGTTTTTTTAGAGTACGAGTGCTCAAAATAGCCACTAAAGCCGCAACAATATTGGTGATCATGAATCCTTGCTTTTCGAAAGCAAGAGAAATTGTAAACACCAAAGTGAGGAATCCTGCGGTAAACGTAGCCACGCTTGAATTGAGCAGACTACAAAGGAGTATAGCAGCAAAAGGAACGAATAACGGGTATCGAACACTATCAATCAAGTTATTCTTTGAAACTAAAAGAAAAAATTCTGTCAACTTGGCAATACCAAAAATCAGCACCACTACTGTAACAAGCAAAAGTAATTTACGATTTGAAGCCATGACCATAGGGTAGTTACTGCGAAAGAAACTGTAACAAATTCCCGTAAAAATCAAAGCCATGAGAAGACTGCCAATGGCGGTAACGGGATGCCAAAGATTGCTTTTCTCCCTTAACGCTTTCTGCATAGCTTGTAACATGGCAACGTGACGAGTCGTAACTTTTTCATTTTGGTCGATAATGCGACTTCCGGCTTTAACATGAGTAAACTTTTGTGGCACCCGGGCCCTAAGTTTTGTTCTTAGCAAACTTTGGACTGAAATGTCTTCTTGACCACGCCAAAGTTTACTTTGAAACCAGCTCGTAATAAATCTAATCGCTTTTGATGTCGCGCCCTCCGGGAACATTCTTTCTTCCATAGATTGCCATAGATGTGGGGGCAATATAATTCCTTCAGAAAGGTCTGAGGGAGTAAAAATAAAGTAGTTGTTAGTCGGAAGTCCGACATCACGCAACTTTTGCATTGTTCTGGAGTCAACGAATCGAACATCAGTCAGAAATTTTTCTACGAGATTAATGTCTGTATATACGTCTTCAAAAGCAACATCACTAACGTCTTCTCTCAGGTCAGGTGTGCCTACAAGAAAATGCTCAAATTCTGTACGTCGATGCCGTACTTCCTTTTCGTCAATCTGATAAATTTTGCCAACATCGCGCAATGCAGCTTCTCTCAGGATGATCGTTGACTCTTCATCGTAAAAGTCAAAATCTACCTGAGAAACAACATAGACCGGGGCAGTAGAATTGAGCTCCAAAATTTCTACATGAATTTCTCGAAAATGCAGTAGAAAAAAAAGGGATAAAGCAAAAAGCAATCCGATAGCCCATCGTATACTTAAACTTTTGTCAAAAAACCCTTGTTCTTTTGAAAATTTCAATTCATTATAGTTAATCTGCTCACTAGAGTTATCATTCATTGAATTTCAATCTCCTATGGCATTCAAGTGATATAAGTTAGTATAAAAATCCAACATAACAGAAGAGGGAAATTATGAACAGAAGACCTGTAAAAAACAAGACAATTTTAATTGTTGGGGGCGCCGGATACATTGGATCGCATGTAAATAAACTTTTGTATCTGCACGGATATGACACTGTTGTTTTTGACAATCTAAGTCATGGAGATTCTAGAAATGTGCTTTATGGAAGCTTCTTCGAAGGTGATTTAGAAAATGCATCCGATTTGAAAAATCTTTTCAAAGCTCATTCATTCGATGGAGTTATGCATTTTGCAGCGCTTACGGACGTCGGAGAATCCATTCGTAATCCGGCCGTTTATTATCGAAATAATGTTTCAAATACTTTGAATTTATTAGATATCGCTGTCGAAAATGGTGTAAAATTCTTTGTTTTTTCATCTTCAGCAGCGATTTTTGGAATGCCCATAAAAGATCTAATTGACGAACAACATTCCCGCTCCCCTATTAACCCTTATGGGCATTCAAAATTAATTGTTGAAGCAATGCTGCAGGATTATGACCAAGCGTACGGCTTAAAAAGCTGTAGTTTGCGCTATTTTAACGCGGCCGGGGCTGACCCAGAGTGTGAAATCGTGTGGTATGATCGCAAAGAAAACAATTTAATTCCACTTCTTTTGAAAAGTCTGAAAGATCCTTCAAAAAAAGTCACACTATTTGGAACAGATTACCCGACAGTGGATGGAACATGCATTCGAGACTACATTCATGTCTACGACTTGGCAGAGGCACATATTAGAGGATTAGAAAAACTGATGACGACTCAGACTTCGAGTTCGTACAACCTAGGCAATGGCAGAGGATTTAGCGTGTATGAGGTTGTGAGAGCAGTAGAAAAAGTCACGGGTAAATCTCTTCAAATTATTGAAGGCCCTCGACGACCTGGTGATCCTGCCATATTAGTGGCTGATTCAAAGAAAGCTTCATTGGAGCTTGGATGGAAGCCTCAATATTCTGAAATCGAGACAATGATTGAGCATGCTTACAAGGCAATGTTTTCACTAGCTGAAGAATAGTCACATCGAGTAATATAGATTTATACCGAAGTGCGTCCAAATTTTGGTTTTTGGCAAAGAGAAAGCTCCCGCGATTGAGCGATCAAAAACGACCCCATATTATAATATTGGGTCGTTTTTGATCGCTCAATCGCGGGGCTTTCTCAAAGCCAAAAATCCAAAATTTGGACGCACTTCGGTATACACCTAAAAACTTAAATTAAAAAAATTAACTAGTCAGCGAATGAGCGTCAGAGACATTATTATTCTAGGCTGTTCCAGCCAACAGCCAACCCGCCACCGCAATCACGGAGCCTATCTCGTACGTTGGAATGACGAAGGATTACTTTTTGATCCGGGTGAAGGTACTCAGAGACAATTCATCTTTGCGAATGTCGCTCCCCCTGTAGTTACACGCATTTTTGTATCGCATTTTCATGGTGATCATTGCCTAGGTCTAGGTTCAATTCTTATGCGTCTCAACTTAGATAAAGTTACACATCCTATTCATGTTTACTACCCTGCTAGCGGGAAAAAATATTTTGATCGACTTCGCTATGGCACGGTCTATCATGAAACGATCAACGTCGTGGAACATCCTGTATCATGTGCTGGAATTG
>JACDDG010000002.1 GCA_013817115.1 Parachlamydiaceae bacterium
CTCTTCGGCATAAGATGGTATAGTTCACTTAAATAAAATGAACTATATCAAATAAAAATTACGACTTTTCAGCTGATGAAGAGCTTGTACTTAGATCTGTAGCTCCGCCGTGCTCCATAATTTCGTAAGCGCGATCTGCTAAGTCATCGTTTGCTGTTGTGACTGAAATTAATATTTTTCCTTCATTTAAACCAGTTTCATATTTTTTGGCTTCATATTCAGGAATACCAGCTCCAATGATTGATCCAATTAACATTCCCAAGCTACCACCAATAGCTGAGCCTGATAAAGCTGCAATGATTGGACCTGCGGCAATAAAAGGACCCATGCCAGGAATAGCTAGCGCTCCGATACCTGCTAAAAGACCTAAAGATCCACCAAGTAAACCGCCTGATGTAGCACCGGCTACGCCACCTTCGGGAGCTTTTGTAGAATTTTCTGTCATTAATTTTTCAGTTCTATTATTTTGATTGTTGTAATCGTCATTTGTTCCATGAGTTCCGGAAGTTCCATATGCTCCTGTAGTTGCATGGGCTCCGGAAGTTCCATAAGCTCCTGTTGTTCCATGAGCTCCTGAAGTACCATAGGGTTTGTACTCAACTTTTGACAACTTGTCTTTTTCCCATTTTGTGTCTTTATCTGGAAATAAGTAAGAAATGTCATTGTTTGAAATACCTGCAGCAAGCAAATTTGAAACAATAGTGTTTGCTTGGTCTTTATTTGAAACAAGACCATAGATTGACTTAGCCATATTAAACTCCCTTTTTTGAGCGATATTTTAAAACTATCTTTGTTGAGTAACTTCTAATAAATTTTCAACGTTTTGGGCCCCACGAATTTGCTTCGCTTTACTGCCGATATTTTCCTTTTCGTTGGCATTTGCAACAGGGCCACGAAGCGTAATAACTCTTTTGATTGTGATGATTTTAACATTTTTTGCATTAGTTGATAATGAGTCATCCTTCATCAAGGCTCTTCGAAGATCTTGAGTAATAGTACGGTCCTCTTCACTTTCTGACTGATCGCCCGATGTTAATGTTTCATTGCGATCGCGAACATTTTTTCCTGTGTTATCAGCATCATAAGCATTTTTGTTATATGTATCTGTGCTGTTGCTGTCATTTTTAGATGAGTTGGTGTACGCCCTTTTTCCGGTGTTATCGGCATCATAAGTGTTCTTGTTATATGCATCTGTGCTGCTGTTGTCTTTTTGAGAAGGGTTAGTATATCCCGTATCTTGACGTTCACAGGATATCACACACAAAGAAACTGCTCCGATTAATAAGATATTTTTCATAAATTCTCCTCACGTTTAAAAACATTATATTAAGACCCTTTTTCCTAGTCATAAATTTTTTTATTTTTTTTGTCAATCTAAAATGTTACAACTTAATTTAGAATTGCTTACAATTGTCTCGCTAAGGTTTCAGTACCACTTTCAAACAATTATCTTTTTTATCACAGAAAATTTCATAAGCATGAGCTGCATTATCCAAGGGCAATGAGTGCGTAATGATGTCATCCAAGATCACTTTTTTACTTTTTACAAGTTCAAGAAGTTCATCAATGTAGTGGTGTACCAAAGCTTGTCCAGTTTTGATTGTAACACCTTTATCAAAAATTTGACCAAAAGGAAAGTTGCTATACGGAGAACCGTAAACTCCAACAACAGAGATCACTCCGCCACGTCTAACTGCACTTGCACATAGTTTAATTACCTCAATTGTTCCGGCCTGCATATGAAGGTTGTTTGAGATTTTTTCCCATATACTTCTTTTCGCTTCCATTCCAACAGCGTCTACACAGACATCAGCACCCCTTCCTTGGGTCATATCACGTATTGCTAGAACAACATCTGTATTGCTTAAGTTTAAAGTTTCTGATTTTGCAGATTTGCGAGCAATTTCAAGTCTGTAATCTAAGAAATCAACTCCGATGACACGACCTGCACCCTTAAGCCAAGCCGCTTTTTGAGCCATAATTCCTACAGGCCCACATCCAAAGACTACTACTGTTTCCCCACCCTTTAAGTCAGCCCAGTCAATTGCTGACCATCCTGTAGGGAAAATATCTGTTAAAAATAAGACTTCTTCATCTTTTAGATGATCAATTTTTCTGAGAGTAAAATCAGCATACGGGACACGAGCGAATTCGGCTTGTCCACCGTTGTAGCCTCCATAAAGATCCGTGAATCCAAATAGGGCACCACCTTTTTGTTTAAGCGTACCGCCTTCTGGTCCGTAATTGGGGTTTGAATTTTCACAATGTGGGGTTAAATTATGATTACAAAAAAAGCAATTTCCACATGCTATAGGAAAGGGGACAACCACTCGATCATCCTTTTTAAAATTTTTAACATCTTTGCCCACTTCAGTAATGACTCCCATGAATTCATGACCTAACACCATAGGTTTTACTTGGGGAATAAATCCATTGTAGATATGCAAATCAGATCCGCATATTGCAGTAGATGTTACTTTTATTATGACATCAGAATCTTTTTCTATTTCAGGATCTTTTACTATGTCAACACTAACTTTTTTTGGATTGTGGAAAACAAGTGCTTTCATATAATGCCTTTTTTTTAGTTTATAGGTGTTTAGCTTTGTATCGCATTCTCAATAAAAAATGTCAAATTATTATAATTTTTGAAAGGGTGCAGGTAGGGTAGTGTGAGGAACTGGAGGATTAATAAATGTAGTAAAAAAAATATAGTAATATTAAATTTTTTTGCGATTTTAGCTTAGTATTCGAACTATGCTATGTGTAACCAGATCAGGTTGACAAAGGTAAAAAGATTGCTTTTGTGTGGCGTTGATATGACTGTGCGCTTTTATAAAAAGATTGTAAGATAAGTGCCTTTAAAGAGTGTGCAACGAAATTCTCGAAAAGGTAAAAGCCCTTAAGGTTATTTAGAAGATTTTATATTTCTGCATACATCTCTTTACCCTCTTCATTGATACAAAAATTGTACCTCGAACCATCGAACACCAATTGAATAATGAAAACGTCTTCTCTCTCTTGGCTCATGTATCTATATAAATCGTTATTGCACTTACTAAAAGGAAGTTGTGTGCCTCTAGCTTTTTTAATTGAATTGAACTCAATATATTTCTTTCTAACTGAAATATCTTTTTTAATTTTTTCTGATAGTTTAATAGTGACTAGATTAATAATTTTTTCTGGATATGCATCGATGTTTAAGTCCTTACTGATAAATATATTTCCTTCATTTGTGTGAAGGTGGAAAATTTCGTTGTTGTAATTAAATGAGACACAATATCCAGACTCAAATCCTTGTGTTACAATTTCATCAGCTGAAAGTCCTTCAGATTCAAATCCGTCCGAATCGACCCCCATAGAGCCATCAGCATAGTGTAATAATTCAATTTTAACTAGTTGAACTTGATAATCCTCAATGGCATGGCAGGGAAATTTGTACCTCAACCTTTTTATAGCTTCTGCTTGGGCTTTGGTTATAATTTGTTGTTCATGGTCATGTGGTTGATCATGCGAAAATAAGGTCATATTACTTGCTGACGATGTAGGTTCCATATTTTTTTATACCTTGAAAATTTGGTTGAACTTTCTCGGAAACATAGCAAATTTTCCCATAATAATGCAAGTAGCTTAGATCGCCTTTAAAGACATTTGCCCAATATTATCAACTTAAGAAAACAGACCCCAGATATTATTTAAGGCTATTAATGTCTTTCAGTTTGAATGGCTGGCTTTTAAAAACTTTTCTGTGTACTAGTACTGGGTTCGATAAGTTCGCTTAAAACAAAAATCATTTAAGGCTTAAAGATTTCCTCTTTGGTTTTTCGTGCCATACACTAATGTTTAGACCGTTTAGGGGGATAGAACATCGTTTACAAAAGGCTAAATTAGATGCTAAAAAAGACATTCAAGTTCCTATCCCCTGGTAGGGGGAACTGTTAATAGCCCCGGGTGCAGCGATAGCGGAACCCGGGGTTCGGATCATTATAAACGTGCGCCCCGGTAGGGCGCGAAAAAGCCACATAAGAGCGCAGCCACAATTGTAAGACTTCCCATCAGACCTCGTTTGGCATATCTTCGTCACTGACATCAAAGATATGCATTGATAGTGCCCAAGCATGCCCAAAGGGATCTTCAAGCTGGCCATAACGATCGCCCCAAAACATATTTGTCATCGGCATCATCACTTTTGCACCTGCAGCAACAGCTCGATCAAATGTAGCATCGACATCCTCCAAGTATAAATGTAAAAGTGTTGTTGTGCCTTTTAAGCTCTGAGGAGAAGATATGCCGCAGCTTTGATCGGGGAATTCATTTGCAATCATTACTAGCGAGTCCCCAATTTTAATTACAGCGTGGAGCACCTGCCCGTCATCAGTATTATGACGCTTAATTTCAATGGCATCAAATGCATCTTTGTAAAATTGTATTGCTCTAGCGGCATCTTTGAGGGACAAATGCGGAGTTATAGTTCGGTAACCCTCTGGGATGGGATTAACTTTTTTATGCATCGACAATTCCTGTTAGTCAAAAAGGTTTTTAAATTCTATGATGATAAGTAAACTAAAAGTTCATGTCAATCATTTACAAACAAATGTACAAACAAAAATCACTAAGAAAAGTGACAATTATTACGAAATTCCATATGATTTTACTACTTGTGTCTCTATTTAGCAATTACAAGGCAAAGGGAAAGGGAGGTTATGGTTTTTAAAAAGGATTTTTATTTTGTTCGACATGGTCAAACTGATCACAATATAATTGAGGGTAGCTTTTTACAAAAAGGTGATCATCCTGTGAATATTTCTCTGAATGAGACAGGGAGAAATCAGGCTTTAGCTATAGAGCCCCTGATTGCTCAGTTATGTATTTAAGGAGTTTACGCAGGTCCTTTTAAGCGCGTTAAAGAAACAAAAAACATCATCACGTCTCGTCTTGAAGTACCTCATTTTGATGTTGAGGAGCTTGGTGAATGCTCCGCTCTTATATGGCAAGAAATGACTGTTCAGGGGATGTATACAAATCCCTTGGAGCAAGGAATTGTAAGCAATTTTATGAGTAGAGTGAAAAGTGGTATTAATAAAGTTCTCACTAATCCCGGCCTGCCTTTAATAGTTGCTCACGGGAGTGTGCACTGGGCAATTTGTAGTATACTTGGAATCAGAAATTATAGCTGGTCGATCAATAATTGCGTGCCAGTGCATTTTTATCTTTCCCCAGATGATCAGTGGCTTGCAAAAACGCTTAAGATTTAATGTCTAGACTGTATTGTCTGTAAAAGATATCACGGCTAATTCGACACAAAGACACAAAGCCACATAGAAGAGAGAAACAGAAACACCAATAATTATATGCCTAAGATTTTTTCTTTGTGTCTTTGTGCCTTTGTGTTGAATTAACCTCAATTCTCGTTTTACTCATAAACTGCGGCTTCCCAAAACGCTTTAGAATTGTAGTGTAGTGAAGTATTCTGTGGACCATTTACAAACCTCACATTTTCCAAATTTTCCAAAAAGATCTCAAAATTGAAATCTTGATTTTTTATCCAATTGTCTTTATCATTTTCAAAGATAAGCAATATTATCATGAATATATTTAAATCTGACATTAAAAGTATTATCATTATGAATTTTAATCATTCCATTTCAAATTCAAAAAACACAATTTCCAGGAATTTTGCCGATGATCTAAGTATAAAAAATAATTCTTCAAATTCGGATTTATTATCCTTACCGTCATCTAACCAGCAGATTTCATTTGACCCTATTACGCCTTGGGATGTGTTTTGGACTAAAGCCAAAGAAGCTCAGCTTGTTGACAGTGAAGGGCGCATTATAAAATGTACGTTTGATAAGTATCCATTCATGGAATTAAATAATGAAGAGATTCAAGGTATTATAGATATTCTAGAAAAGCCTATGCTAGGGAAATTTGGGATAAATTATACTCTTTTAGAGTACTTTCAATACCTTTTGAGTTCCTCAACTAAAGAATTAAAATTACCCATTAACTCAATCAATCTTGTTGGAGGGATTCTCCCTTCACTAATTAAAAAATATTACATTCGAACCCTAGATAACGTTTATAAAAAACAATGTGAAGTTCTGAATATTGAATGCACTGGAGTATTAATTTCTGAAGAGTTAGCAGCTGATTTTGAGCGGGTTTCTCCAGATACTGATATTGTATCCACAATAGACTCGGGAGATTTAGGACTATTAGTAAATTTAAACACACGTTTTTTTGCCACCAAACTTCGAAATAAAGATGCAAATATAGGCCAGAAAGATCAAATTATAAGAAAAAATTTCTATTTAGATCTTTTGGATAAACCTGACTTCTCATTTGTTAAATTAGCTTCTGATGATGTTATCATAGACAGTACATTTGTGCATAAAATTAATGTGAATAGATGTCTTTTTTCTCATCATGGCATGAAACTGAATATCATGCCTCTTATTCTTCAATTAAATAGCAGCGTTAAGAACAGCTTGGCAACCATCAAAAACCTAAAACTTGTCCCTAATAATGATTTTTGCTCAGGCTGGGAAGCAATGTTTGCACGAGCAGGAAAAAAGATTGTCTGTAAAGATAATCCTAATGAATGGGCATGGGCGGCCTACATATCTAATAAAAGTACCGGATATGGGATGAGTGATCCTAATATCGAATTAAAATTATTTCACAAAATGAATTCTTCGAATTTAAATATCAACCCCCTTCCTCTTTTAAAAAAGAAAGTGTTAAATCACCATTTTAATGATCCTCTTGTTTATATTACATTAGCTTTCAATGCTATAATGTCCTTGCAGAAAATTGATGAATATTCTTCGACGTCGCGACTATGGTGGGACGATTTGATGTGCGAGCATAATCTAGCGATAGAGGAATTGAAAAAGGAAGGTACAGTACCGCTAGATGACGAAAAAAACACCTTTTTATTCCTCCTGAAAAAAAGCCTGGATTGCAAAACAGTTTCAGTTATGACGTGTACAGCCATACTGCAAATTTATGGATCATTTTTGCATAGCTCATTTCAATCTAATAAAGCTTTATATGAAATTAAAGGCGTTTTAACCAATCCTGAATCTTTATCCTGGCATGAAGTATCCTTATCGCAAATAATCGACCAAAGGACTTATGCCATATGTATGCCCCTTAATCTATCCAAAGCCATTACTACCCTTCTAAATTTAAATCCTGAACAGTTGGATGTCTTAGAGGATTTAATCAATCACGTTTGTCCAAATACTGCCTATGTCAAAGCTCTAATTCCAACTGGTTTGATCACCAATAAACTTATCGATCAAGCTTTACAATGCTTTGACAATCCCCATAAAGCTCTTAAGAGGATGGGGTATGAGATATTGCTTATACATGCTTTATCCATGCCGCAGCCATGGGTGCTGATTTCTCTTGTTAAATATTTACCTACTGCTTTGATCGCATACGATAAAACGCATCACGCTAGAGTTATGGCCAATTTTGAAGAAGCTTTAAAGGGCTTTCCTGATGAGATTAAAACCCATAGAATCATTTCTTCAATGATTGATTTTTGTCATTTGCAGAAAGAAAATTCACCCAACTCACTTACAAGCCTCTGTCTTGCGTTGGTTACAACGGAAGATTCAGATCTCATCCATGAAGCAGTGAATGTATATCTAACTATCGAAGGAGTTAGTCTTGATGATCAAATTCATTTTTTCAAAACTTTATTGCCTTTGAAATGTGCTGCAGCCTCGAGATTGCTTTTGAGATTGCAAAAGGAGCATTCGCTTTCAGATGATATAGAATTCAAATTGATAATGACTATTGCTGATGCGGTTAAAAAATTGCAAAACAGCCCCTCTTACAGCTCTGAAATCTTAAGGCTATCAAATTGCGCTGATCAGCTATGTCAACGTGGAAAAATTTATCAACGCCAAGTTTGCTGTGCAATGGCGAAGGCATTTTACGATCAAAATAAATTAGGTGAAGCTGAAAAATGGTTTTTACGTATTCTAAAAACGGTGTCAAAATCTTTAGTTTCCGAAGCATTCTTTTTTGTACCTCAAAAAAGTTATCTTTCATTGGTAAGTATTGATTTACCCCCGAATCCTACAGTAGCTTTACAAACTTTATCTAATCTAAATGATGATGAGCTTAAATTATTTATTCAAATCATGCAACACCAACCTCGGGATGCACAAATCAACCTTTCTGCAATTGAGCCCCCTTCTTCAAAAGAGAGCCTAGTTAATCAAGCTAAAGAATGCCTTAAAAATTCCCATCCTTTAATCAAGAAAATTGGATTTGAGCTCATCATTTATTGTGCAAAATCTTTTCCAATTAAAGCTTCATCCACCTGTCCTCTAGAAACTAAAAATGCAGATTTCTCACTTGTCGTTGACCAGATTTTAATCAAAGTTCTCATTAGCTATTTGCCTTTAATCCTATTTGAGGCTACCCCTGAAATTTGTGATACTCTTTTAAATGCACTGAGTGATCTTTTGAGTTCATGTTTCGGCACGCATGCTGCTTTTTACTTAGTTAGTATGAAAAAAACCCTACAAAGTAAGCCTCAGATTGAAATTCAGAAAAAAGAAATCATTAATGGGTCTTTGGCCATAAAAGAGTTTAAGTTAAAAGAAATTTACCAGGCTAATTGTATGGCATTAGCTTCCACAAGGCATTTGCCTTTATGTATAATTAGCATCGATCTTTTTAGCCTTGCGTACTTGAAAAAGTTGGCTCCAAAGTTAAATGAAAACGATCAAATCGACATTGCTCTTGCAACAATTCAAGCTTTTTTACCGGAACATGCTCTCATAGCGCTCAAAGCTTTTCAGAAGCTAGAATTTGAAAATAAGACTTTTAATACAAAGTCTTTGATTCATAAGAAAAATGAGATTTTTACTATGATCATTGAGTCTCTAATTGCTCAAAACTATTTCACGCATGCCAAAGAATGTTTGCGGCATCAAATAATTAAGAGGGACGATGTAAAAACGACTGATTTATGGCTAAATCTACTTCAAAAAACTCTAAGCCAGCAAGGTTTTGGAATCAAATCAACTGTAGAATTCTGGAATATTTTGAAAAAAGCGAAAGGATTGCCTGCCAAGCACTGTCAAATAAAGCAGATCGATTTTATGGTCGATTTTATTAAACATCTATATACTTTTCAAAATAGCACTTTTGACGACCTTGTTAGCGAGCTTCAATCAAATATTAAAACTTTATTTCCTTCTGAAAAACAGAAATCAGAACTTACATTGATTATTTTAAATGACTTGATGACTAATCCAAAAGTGTCAGTTTTGAGATTAACACAGTCTTATAAGATTCTTATGGAAGTGGACTTGAATCAAATAACTTGTTCGTCTTCTGCTTTAAATCCCCCTAGAGAGATATCCTCAGTGGAGGAAAGTTCAAATTCTATAGGTTATTATTCCTTCCTAATTTTGTGGCTTAAAACTGCTCTGTTGGAGACTAGTAGCCTCAACGAAGAAATTTATCAACTTCTTTCCAAGGGGCTGAAATTTTTTGGCACAGAGAAAAAAGTGAGTAGTGTTAAATCTGATGAGATCTTCTGTATTTATGATTGTTTGATAAAAGCTTTAAATTATGCAGAAAAAAATAGCAAAACCGTTTCTAAAGAGTTTAAAAATCAGATAATTTCTCACCATCTAGATATTGTAAAAATTTTACAAGCTTCTTCGAATTTTGATCTTTTTCTTGAATATTTCAGTGTCTTAAATTCGTTGAATATTTTAGAAACAAATACACAGTCTTTTGCAGAGCAAGCTCTAGGGTTAGCGCAAAATGTTATTATAAAACATCCTGAAGACCTTTCTAAGTTACACGTGCTCCACAAGCTTCTGCAGCTTATTCGTCAAAATAGAAAATTTATCACTTTGTTGAGCGATTCAAATAAAAAACTTATCCCCAATCTCCTTGCAACGACTTTTCTTAAGTATCATCTACATGCTCAGGGTAAAGAATGGATCAACGTTTCAATTGAAATGCATAAAGCTCTGATTCTTTCTGATGCAGACTTAAGTGTAATGCTAATTCAGTGGTGTGAATTGTTATTGGATGTGAATCAGACTGAATATTGCCTGACAATCTTCCAATACATTTGTGACTGTCCAAACATCTCTTTTGATGAAATTCGAGCACAAATCTGTTTTAAAATTTTAAAGGCAATCTCAACAAGCAAACCCAGCCCTTGCGGAGCGCTTTTTCTTGAAAATTGGAATTTCCTGAAACTGAAAATCAGTCAAAGTGAGCTTGAAAAACTTTTAGAAGATGTCACTCAAAATATTCTTAAAGATGTGTCGAGCTTTGAAAGCATAATGTTATTTTTAAGTTTGACCAAGCTAATTTGTCTCTCCGAAACTGAATTTTTATTAAAACAGTTTCAGGTTTTTTGCAAAAAAATTGCGTCTCCCCAAATGGAAACATGCCTGAAAAACAACAAAGAAAAAGTTGTCTTTGAATTGGAATCTACATTTTTTCCTGCTCACGTTGAAAACAGCCTGGGTGTAATCGAGGCTGAAAAGTTTTTAAGTTGTCGCTTCAAAATGGTTAAGTCTTTGTTTGAAAGTTTGGATCCCATTTTTACTCTTTGTGGGCTTATACAACTTGAACGCTTTAGGGGAAAATCGCAAAATAATTCAAAAGTTTGGATTGAAATGTGTGATAAAGGTCTGCAGGCATGGTATCTAATTGCAGATAAAAAGCAAATGTCAGCTAACAAAATAATAAACTCACTTATCATGTTCCAATCAAAGCTCATTGCAGGACTTCCCATCTTGGATCAAGTTTATTATGAAAAAAAATTAGAGTTGTTTAAGCTCAGGCATTATTTACTTGGAGATTTGCAGACTGTTGAACATACTATAGATAGCTATTTAAAACTTTCGACAGCTTATCTAAATGATCTAAAATGGATACAAGCTAGTATTGAAATTCTTATCGATGCTATTTTTTTCAGAATAGTTCAAAGTGCAGATCAAAAAGCTTGGTTTTTCAAATATTATCTTAAATTAGTCGAGCACTTTCAAAATCAATCTTACGTCGGTTTAAATTTTGTATCTAAAAGAATGGTTGAGCGAAGCTTAGAGCTTAATCTGAGTGATAGTGGTTTTAGAAGCTTTATGCTATACTCTACAGGTTTAGCTTTGAACTTTTTGATTTCTGATTATATGAGCGATAGTAAAACGGAGAATATTTTCACAAATGACTCATGCTTAAATATCGACCATGAAGCGATACAGAATGTAAAAGAAGTGATTATATTGGTGGAAAAGTATTTATTTTGCTTGCCTGTTTTAGAGCATGAATGGGTTTGGAATCTTAATTCAAAGAAAACCGACCTCCAAAGAATCATGGATGATACACTTCTAGAATCTTCTAACTTAAACATTGAACTTAAGAGAGAGCTTTTCTTACGAATGTTTTATGAGATTGTCCAAAAATTAGAGGATTGGGGATATGATAATAATTATCCACTTCATGCTTCAATTTTTCAATTGGTGGTTTATAATAAAATGAACTATTTGAATAATGAAAAATACCAAAATGCTTTGGGTTCTACAGAGCAGATTATGAATAATTACAAGACTTTAACTGACTTTGGCGACTTTTCCAAAATGCTTAAAGATTTAGAAGTTAAAAGTGATAATGAAATAAATTATAATTATTTTGGATTATTTCCAATAAACAATTTAAAAAAATTTAAAAATGTCACGACATGTGACCAAATAAATGCTATTAAAAAAGTTGTACTTAAATTGATTAGTCAAACTAACCACTATTCTTCTTTTAAAGCGCTTGATATTTTTTGCAACATAACTGAACAAATGTGGAAAATAGATCTTAAAGATCTTATCGAATTATTTATTAAAGTCATTGATGATGATAATCTCTATCCTGTTGCTGTTGAGAAAATTTGTGTTGGGGTTGTAAAGCTTGCTGAACTTTGTAGAAATGAAACGAAATCATTGGAAATGTCAACGAGACTATGTCAGCATCTTTTAGGGAAGCTTGATAGTAACTCTATATTTAAATATATTCTTGAATCAGATGATTGCACTTCGCTTGAAATATCTCGTGATAATTTAGAATCGGCGTTCATGTTATTTCCTAAATTTTTAGCGCAATGCATTTTTGATAAGGAAAATAAACTATTTGTTAAATTTTTTGAAAATCAACTAGACTTGTTCTTTAAAACTAAAATTTTTTACACTATTGAAAATATAACAAGTTCTTTTGTTTTAAACTCACTTGCGGGAATGAGCAGCTGGTCATTTAAAAAAAGGAAAAATGTGTTTGATGCCATAAGTTTAAGATTCAATCTTCTTTTTCCTTTTAAAGATGAATCACTAGAAAATATTTTAAATCTTACTTGCTTACTTGTTACTTTAGGATATTTCAAAACTCAGCCAAAACATTTGATTGAAACATGGAATATGATAGTTAATCTTTTTCCATCAAGTAGGAGTAGCATTTTTTATTGCAACACAATTGTATTGAAAAAGCTTGTCACTGCTATGTCAAAGCTATACCCTAATATTCCAGAAAATAAAGAAAAAATGCAAGAATCTCTTTCTCGAAAAATTACACCATATATTACATCCATTATTATAGATGATTTCACTGCCATACAAGATAATGTCAACATGTTAATGCATCTGGATTCATTAGGTTATTTCGACAATAATTTGGAATTATACAAGAAAATTTTAGAGATGTTTACTGGTCATATTTTAAAACTTAAGGCAATCAACGGGGCAAAGGAGTTTTCAGCTGAAACATTCGCACCGTTGATTGATTTGTGTGACGTTGCCACTAAAGTTCATGGAGAGAAAGGGAAATTGCTCAAAAATTTCTTGGCGGGATTAAAGAAATAAATTGGCTCCTAAAAAGATTCAGAAAGCCTGTAGTAAGCTGCCCACTCGCGATCGCCAAACGAAAAGTGCCACCATTCGCCGTAAAAAGGAGCAAAACCCTCTGAGATCATGGCATCGTGTAATAAAAGCCTCCAAGCTCCTTGTTCAGATGTTACTAATGCCGAGAAAGTTGGCAGCAATTCAGGAATGGCAAAATCAGCGATTTTCCCTCCCATGGCAACTTCACAGCCATTAATTGCCAAGCTGACATCGACCGCGCCACCTGTTGGATGTCCTGCAACACTTGGTAGCGCTACAAAGCGGTGGACATTTTCTACGATTTGCGCGAAATCTAATTTAGGATTGAGACGGGACTGTAAACACAATTCCTGCAGGTAATAAAGTTCCTGGTATTCAGGGGTGCGATATCCTTCTACAACCAATAATTGAATATTCTTGTTTTTCTGCTTTAGACGTCGTTGCACAGGAGTTAAAGACAAAGGACAACTTTTGACTCGGTTTTTCTCAAAAATAATAGTTTTAATTCAACACCCTACCCGTCAGGATCTAATCTTAGCTCTATGTTCTTCAGAACAAGGACAGCATTTGAAACGCTCCAGCAGTTAAAAAATCAAAAAATTCCTGCATTTAATCGATATGCTGTGCCAGGTACTTGCCACATACTTTTCGAGAAGCCATAAAAATAGAATGAATAATTTTAAGTTCCTTACAATTATTCGAGTTAATATACATTTTTAATAATTCTAAAGCCGAAAGGGGAGTGTCATTATGGTGTTCTCCTATACAAAGTGTTTTTTGCAGCGGATCAGCTCCCAGTTTAACCAATTCTGCAATTTTATTAATTAATAAATTTGCAGAACTTTTATTCACTATATTTCGGTTTAAGATAATATCTAAATCCATTACTGCCTTGTGGAGAAGCGTAAAACCATTTGAATCAGGTAAATCAATCCAAATTCCTTTATTAACAAACAATTCTATTATCATAGGGCTTTGAGTTATGTGAATTATATGAGCCAATTCACTAAATTGAGATTGGTCAAAATCACTTAAAAATTTTACCATTGTTGGATCATTATAGATTCCATTTTTGATAAAAAGTTCAACCCCACTTTCACCTTGATAGTTTTTTTTGAAATAATCAAATCCACTTTTAATTAATCTTTCTATAAAGTTGTGAGCTTGTGTTTTAGTTTTTCTAGATTTTCTAGTTTTACTATTTTGTAAATCAATGTCCGGCAAGTTTTGGCTCCCAATACAATTGCAAGTTGCCATTAAAAGGTCATTTCCGTTACCATCTTTCTCATCAATACTTCTGTTTATGGAGAAGAAAAAATCCAAAAGTGCATTACTTCTTGTACGTGCAATCAAATTAAACAGGCCCTCATTTATGTATTGAAAAAATAATTTAATCTGAAAATGATGAAAACCTCCATTAGCAGAGAGAAATTCGATAGCACATTCTCCCGCGTTATTTTGCTGAGTAAGGCTAGCATCTAATTCAACCAATTCCATGATAAAGTTTGTATTGCAGATGCTAAAACCTAAGTTAAAGAAGCATTTACTTAAGAGTATCAAAGGTGTATTTCCATCCGCATCGGGCCGGTTAATGTCCCACCCACGATTTATCAGTATTTTAAACAATTCGATGGCTTTGCTTGTGATGGGTTCTTTGTTTACCGAAATTGGTTCGAATTCAATTTCATTTTTCGATTTTTCAAATTGTTCTTTGAGTTGATTAAATTGACCTCTAGCACTTAAAGTATTTGGCATTTCAATAGGATCGGGTAACATAATTTTATGCTCAGCCATTTCTTTATAGGGGAGAGTGATCTTGAAATTTGCTCCCATATTTAAAAGCTGTTCTACGACATTAAGGTCCCCCCTTTCAAGGGCGCAGTATAGTGGAGTGCGGCCATAGATGTCGCAAATATTAATATCACAGCCTTTGGCAATGAGAAAATTTATAATTTCAATGTCACTGGTGCGATGTAAGAGACCTGAGGCATTTGAAATCATGTCGCTCGGCATCTGTTTTAGCAAATTTTTGATTTCAAATGCGTCAAGAAGTTTATAACTATTAATAAATTCTAGGGGACAAACTTTGGAAAAATTTATTTGTAGCGGGTTACATTTATTAAGAAGCAATTTTTTTATGTACTTTTGGACACGCTCAAACATATTCGAATCTTTGTCAAGTATTTCACAGGCATAGAATAATGCATTGTTATTTTTAGAATCCAATTGATTGATGTCTCCTCCAAGAGATAAAAGATAATCTAAAAGTGTTTCATCAAGTTTTGAAGCTGAGATTTGAAAGCAACGGGTCTTTGATAAAAAAATTGAGTATGTTACGTGTTCAGGGATAATTGGTAGAGAATAACTTGTTTGCATGTACGTGATCATTTCTTGAAATATCAAATTAAGCCTGATTTTCTCTTCTTCGTCGGGATTTTTTTCCTCCAAAGTTTCCTTTTGTAATGTAGCTATAGCAGCTAATGGATCGTGATTATTTAAATTTGTATACATGAAACCCTCATTGTTTTTATCCTAAGTACCTGCCACATACTTTTCGTGAAGCCATAAAAATAGATTCAATAATTTTATATTCCTTAAAAACATGCTCCTCTTCAAACATTTTTAATAATTCTAAAGAAGATGCATTCAAGTCATTTTCACCAGTACTTCGCGTTTTTACCAGAGGATCAGCCCCCAATTTGACTAGGCGAGCTATTTTACTTATTTCCAAATTAACCAAATCGCATAATTTTTCATGGCCTTCACTGTTTTTACTGCTTGACTCTAAAAGGCGGCTTAAATTAAATTCTAAAATAATGAGCTCTTTGTGAAGTAGTGTAAAACCATTTGAATCATGTAAATCAATTGAAATGCCGTTATTAACAAAAAGTTCCACTATCTCAAGGCTTGAAGTGGTGTGGATGACATTGCTAATTGTTGCTAATTTTGATTTGTCAAAATCACTTAAAATTTGCAACATATAGTGATTATTATAGATTTCATCTTTAATGCAAAGTTCCAATCCACTAACGCCTTGATTATTTTTTTGAAAAAAATCGCATCCATATGTAATTAATTTTTCAATGAATCGACGGGCCTGAGATTTATTTTTTCTAGATTCTTTCGGTTGGCAATCTCGGGGATTAATTTCTTTTAATCCTTGAATTCCAATATAACGGCAGGTTTCCATTAGGAGGTTATTTCCGTTTATATCTTGTTCATTAATATCTCTCTTAATATCAATGAAAAAATCCAAAAGGGCAAAACTTCTTGCACGGGCTATTAGATTAAACAGTCCTTCTCCTTCGGGGAGGTATTCGAGAAATGAAAAAATTTGGAAGTCGTGAAAACCCCCAAAAAAAATAAGAAATTCGATTGAACATTCACCGTCATTATTTTGTTGGGTTAGGCTAGCTCCCATTTCCAACAAACTTCTGATGAAAACTGTGTTACTGAGACTGTTGCCTAGATTAAAGTAGCATTTACTTAGATGGAGTAACAGAGTGTTGCCATCAGCATCAGATTCGTTAATGTCCCAACCATACTTTGTAAGTAATTTATACACTTCAATCGCTTTGTCGGAAGTGGGTTTTTCTAGTGAAATTAATTTGAAATTAATGGGATTATTTGAATTTTTACATTTTATATTTTCAGTTGTTAGCATTGCCGTAGAATCGGGATACATCAATCTGTGGTCAGCTATTTCTTTATAGGGAAGGGTGATCTTAAAATTGGCTCCCATACTTAAAAGCTGTTCAACTTTCGTGACATCTCCTTTTTCAAGTGCACAAAAAAGGGGGGTGCGTCCAAAATGGTCACGAGAATTTATATCACATTTTTTGGCTATCAAAAAGTTTATAAGTTCACTGTCGGTGGCATGGTGTAAAAGTCCTGAGGCGCGTTTGATCCCACCCATGGGAACTTGTTGTAAAAGTTTTTTAATTTCTAATCCGTTAAAAAGATTATGTCGTTCAAACAAATTCAATGCACAAATACCTGAGCTGTTTATTTGCAGAGGATCACATCTATTAAAAAGCAGCCTCTCGATAAAAATTTTGACACGTTCAAAAAGATTTGCATTTTTTTTAAAAGCTTCACAGGCATAGATCAGAGCATTGTTGTTTTTAGTGTCCGATTGATTAATGTTCTCTCCCATCAATAACAGGTAATCTAATATGGTATCATCAAGATTTATTGCTGAAAATAGAATACAAGGATTTTTTGTAAAAAAACTCCTTCTTGTTGCATTGATAGGTAATTGAGGCAAAGAATAGGTTAATTGCATGTAAGTGACCATTTGTTTAAATATCAGATTTAGCCTGATATTCTCTGGGTCATCGATATTATCTTCAACATTTTGGGAATCCTTTTTTAGTATTGGTATAGGTGCTGTTTTAGCAAAGTTGTTTGAAGTTGAATGCATGAAGTCCTCATTGTAATAATCAAATTAAAAATCCCAACAATTTAATTGACATGGTGTACTAGCATGTGCTAATTATTATCTTAAAATATCTAAAGATTTTAGGCTAGTTTTTCAAAATTCACCGTGAATTCATTCAATCCAATTTTAAATAATTTTTCGCAACTCATAATCCATAATTTTTTTTAAATTAGCTTTCTGGTAAATAAATGTCAAAGGAGACCATGAAATAATTTTCGCCTTATATGAATTATGTTTGACTTTTTCGTCCAGATGCGTACTGTGAGACATAATTTGATAGACAAGAAGCTAAAAAAAGTTTTACACATAAATATAAGCAGGAAAATAAATTCGAATAGGGTAGGAGATTGACAGTGGCAACAAAATATGGTCCAAAAGCCCAGAAATCTGTAGAAACAGAGATGCATAAAATGAAAGAAGGGGAATTGGAGTCCGGTAAAATCATAAAAAAGTCACAAATCCAAAGCATGCAGTAGCTATTGTTGGAATGTCTGAAGCAAGAAAAGGCGGAGCAAAAGTTCCAAAAAAACTTTCTAGGTTTATTTAAAATGAAGTTAAAAGACTACAAATCCAAAAGAAATTTTGAGGAATCACCCGAACCTTCTCCTAAGGTGTCTAAGAGGGGTAAAAAAGCTTTGCAGTTTGTTATTCAAAAGCATGATGCTAGCCATTTGCATTATGATTTCCGTTTAGAAGTAGATGGAGTTTTGAAAAGCTGGGCGGTGCCAAAAGGGCCTTCTTTAGATCCGTCAGTAAAGCGTCTTGCAATGATGGTGGAAGATCATCCTTACGATTACCGCGAATTTGAAGGAGGTATCCCTTCTGGGTATGGCGCGGGCATTGTTATGATTTGGGATCAAGGAAGCTACTCGGTTAAGGGAGAATCAGCTAAAAAATCTGAAGATCTTTTGCGAGAAGGATTGGAAAAAGGGAGCGTGCATTTTACATTAGAAGGTACGAAACTGAAAGGTGAGTTCGCTTTAGTTCATTTAAAAAATGAAAAAAGGAATGAATGGCTTTTAATGAAAATAAAAGATGAATTTTGTACTAAGGAAGATGTTCTTTGCGAGGATCGCTCCGTTGTCTCAGGAAAGAATTTGGAGGAAATAGGTGTAAAAAAAAAGCAAAAAAAAGCGAGAGATAAAGCCTCATGACGTCAAACCTATGTTGGCCACATTAGTCGACAAGGCTTTTGATGATGAAGATTGGCTTTTTGAAATAAAACTAGATGGATTTCGCGCCATCGCAGAGCTTGACAACAGCATCGTTAAATTATACTCAAGAAACCAACTCTCATTTAATCAAAGATTCCCCACCATAGTAAATCAATTGAAAAAACTTTCTTTAGATGCGATCCTTGATGGAGAAATTGTTGTGTTGAATAAAAATGGGATTTCTGAATTCCAGAAATTGCAAAATCTTAATGCAGATTCAGATGTTTATTATTATGTGTTTGACATTCTCTATTGGGAAGGGCAAGATTTACGAAAAAGTACCGTAATAGAACGAAAATTAATTCTGGAAAAAATACTTGGCAATAGCTCTCAGGTTCGCTATTTAGATCATATTGAAAAGCGAGGACTTGATTTTTTCAAGTTTTGTGCGGATAAAAATCTTGAGGGAATGATAGCAAAGAAAAAAGATAGTCCCTATTTGGAAGGCATACGCTCGAAAAGCTGGCTTAAAATAAAAAATGAACAGCAACAAGAAGCTGTGATTTGTGGTTTTACAGAACCGCGAGGGGGTCGTAAAGGTTTTGGAGCTCTTGTTGTTGGTTTTTACAAAAATGGAAAAATCAAATTTTCTGGTCATGTTGGAGGTGGGTTTTCAGCCAAAAAATTGGCAGAGATCAAAGCTCTCCTTACCCCATTGATTATTTCTGAGTGCCCATTTGCTTCAAAACCAAAAACAAATTCGCAAGTTACTTGGGTGACTCCGCAGTATATTTGCGAGGTTAAATTTAAAGAACTGACCACGGAGGGTATTATGCGCCAGCCTATTTTCCAAGGATTAAGAATGGATAAATCTCCCGATGAAGTGGTGGAGGAGAAGCCCCAATCCACTGAAAATGTACATAAAAAATCAAAGGAATCGAAAGAATTTAAGGAATCGATGCAATCGAATCCCGCCAAGGAAAAAGAATCTCATGCCTCAAAAGCTAACGTTTCAAAGGGTCGTATTTCAATGGGGAATAAAAAGGAAAAAAACATAGACCTTCTTGAAGAGTTTCCTTTTCTGACACATTTGGATAAATTATATTGGGAAAAGGAAAAAATAACCAAAGGAGATGTTCTAGAGTATTACGCTTCTATTGCCCATAAAATTTTGCCTTATCTAGTTAATCGACCTCAAGTTCTGAAAAGATTCCCAAGCGGGAGCGCACAACCAAGCTTCTATCAAAAAAATCTGGAAAATCACCCAGATTGGATTTCCACAATTTCTATAAAACATGAAAATAGATCGGTAGATTATTTGCTTATTGAGGATATTAAAAGTTTGTTATATGCAGTTAATCTTGGATGTATCGAAATCCATTCATGGTTTTCTAGTATTCAAAACCTCAATAATCCAGATTTTTTAATTTTGGATTTAGATCCAGAAGACATTTCATTTGAAGTTGTCATTGAAACAGCTTTGCTGTTGCATGAGATTTTAGAAAAAATGAAGGTACCTCATTTTTGCAAAACTTCAGGATCCAGAGGCCTACATATTGCCATTCCTTTAGG
>JACDDG010000263.1 GCA_013817115.1 Parachlamydiaceae bacterium
CTAACGGGGCATACGCATCAGGTTAAGGAGTGTCGCCCTAGACACTCCTTAACCTGATGCGTATGCCCCAACGGGGGACAAAGGCACCTTTGTTCTTCCCACAGCTGCGGTAGAGCCTGTGTAAAGTGAAAAAAAGAAATAAATTTTTTATATTTTATTTAAGACTCTTTTTAAGTCATTTTTTTTCACTTGTCACTGCGCCTCTGCGTAAAAAAAGCCTCAATGCACAAGGATATCACTATATTTCCTCAGGCGTAATATTTTCAGCCTTTGTTTCAGAATTGTCGAAATACAGTTTAGAAACTTTAAACCCAAATTGTTCACTCAGAACATTAAGATTTGAACTGTATGTTTCACAGATATCTTCGATGCTCTGCACATTTAAATTGCTAGGCAAGTTAAGAGGTTCTTTGTCAGCAGCTTTTACGTCTAAAAATCCCTCCCTGTAAGAACTACTACCACTTTCTTCATTGATTGGGCTGTCTTTTTGGATGTAATTGTTATTAATGCGTTCATTTTCGGTAAAAGCTCTTTTTGATTCGCTATTCTTAGGAAATTTTTGAACCAGTAGGGAAAGTAGTCGTTCTTTTAATTCAGCAGTTTGTTCAATTTCTAATTGTATTCGATTGGCAAGATCATGGTCAAGATTTGGTTCGGAAGCCACCTTAATTTCTCCAAAGAGAGAGTTAATTTTAACTAAAGTTGCATTAACTTTACTTGAATCCATTTCGATTGTGGTGTCTTTTGTGTTATGAGCTAGATCAAAGTCTTTGTAAATATTCCAAAATTTGCTTAAAGATTGAGCTTCGTCTAGCTTTGAATCTTGTGCAACTTCATAATCTTTGCGCATAGACTCTATCGCTTGATAAGTTCCTAACAAACCTGCACAAAACAAGGCAAACGAGGTAGAAAAAATATTAGTCGCTAATACTGCAGCAGTTTGTGGGTAAGTAGAATTCACATCAACAGACGATGCTACAGCTACTCCTAATGGCGGTAAAGTAGCAAATACGGTAAAACCGAAAAAGCCCAATTGTATATATTTCCAAGTATTCCTTTCAATACCTAAAAATCCCTTTTTTTGTTTTTTTTGATTACAATAGTTATCATATTCTTCGTAACTCTGCGAAATTTTATCCATGATTTCTTTTATTTTATCCTGAGAAGCATTGGATCGAATTGCATAACCCAGCTGTTGTTGCGATTCGAATATTTTAAAGCATATTGTAGGTAATGAATTAACTAATGACATAAATCCTCCGTATGTTAAATTTGGGTACTGTTTAAGCCTTCAACATGAAGATAAAACTCCCATGATTGATTTCCAAAAAATTTGCTCTGATCCAAAAAACTATAGATTTTATAATTGTCTTTTACCATCAAGATTTCTAGTTTGCCGGTCCCAGGATTGACTCCCATCCCGTAGTGAATATCTGTTCCTCCATATTGCCAGTTTGAATCAGCAAAATGAATAATCGAATCTTCCCATAACTTACAAATAGGTGTAGGTAATGATTCAATAATTATTAGATCAATTTCTCTTAATATTTTACTAAATGATATGTTTGCCGGTAAAATATCGTTTAATTCAGTTATAAGCTTATGCCGAAATTTAATGATGGGAATACTGACTTTCTCATTTGCAAATTTTTGTTTTAAAAGACCTATTAGTGCTTGATCGTTAATTTGTTTATAGGTCAATCCTAAAATTTTCTCTCTAGCTAATGAAGAGAGGAAAAGTTCAGATGCCATTAGCCCAGGCTTAAATGTTTTTTCTTGAACTAAGGTCTTGACCTCGACATCCCTCTTAAAAAATAATTTCATAGTAGGATGGCCTGGAAGTAAAGAAAATGTGTGAACTCCTTGTATACGTATGGGAATGAAATTCTCATTATTGGATAAATATTTTCTTTTCTGTTCGCAAGAAAGACCGTTGATTTTTTCATGAATCATAGCTAGAAGGGACAAGGGGCTTTGAGGTTGCATGGTAGATACTTCTAGAAACGCGTCTGAGTCATTATAGACTTTGAGGACCATTTCTGGATTATTTCCTACGATTGTAATCCACGGAGTATAGCGAAAATGAGAGTAGGGTATATTTTTTGAAAGTAATGTGACATTTTCACTATGATATTTTTTTAATAAATGGCTTGGTGTAGCTTCTTTAGTAAATTGTTCGATAAATTGATTGCTAATCACTGAGTCGCCTAATTTTAATTGGAACCTAAAAGCTTCTTCCAACATTAGTTTGATGAATAACTGAAACTCTTGAATACTGTCTATTCTTTTCCAGTTAAAATCGGGAAAGTTATAGGCGTCGTATAAAATGAATGCTCCTGGTACTTTTGAATTGTCCGCAGGTAAATATGCTGGATCGTAAAGATAACGACAATGAAGGTGAATTAATTTTTCTATGGTAGCTTTTAAAGTAAGGATTTGCGTCTCATCAAGTACATTTCTTGTTTTTTTTGAAATTTTATCTATGAAAAATAAAGTTGTTTGAATTAAGGCATTACGCAGTAAACTTTTTGTATGAGCTTCTGCCATTCCCGCAAGTGAGATCTCCCACGAATTTAACACAAGGTTGCTCGTTAGAGAGCAGTACGCGAGGCTAGCTAGGTCAACTTCTCCAATACCATTAGAATGGCAAAGACCCTCGATAACTTGATGAAGCGTGAAAGCTTTATAACCTTCTTGAAAATTTTGAGTTTTTAGCCAATTTATTATTGCTTCTTCGGGATGCTTTAATCCAAGAAACCCACATAAGGCTATGACGCTAGGAATTTCCCAAACCATCGTTTTTTTCTGATCTATAGTAGCATCGAGAGTTCCGGCTTCATCTAAGAGAAGAATGTATTTAAGCTCTTCTTGACTCATTTTTAAAAGATAAGGGAAAGAATATATTTTACCTTCAACCGAGCGTGTTAGCTTCCCATCGCGAATTAGGTTTTGAAAATCATGAATGGCTTTTTCCGGCCGTGTATTTTGGAGCCCAATTGCAAGAAATGCAGCAAAGCATGATCCACTTCTACCTTGCCTATGGTGAGTTAAAAATGCAGCAAGAGTGGTTTTTATGGCATCGCTATTTGAAAGCTCTTTTTCGGGAGGCAACATCAGGGAAATTCTAATGAGAGAGGCTCCAGGGTCATCAAGATTTTTCGGGATAGTAGATCCTTCAATTTGCTTCCTAATTTTCTCGTGATTATATATTAAATTCAAACTGGTATTAATACGATTAGGATAATTTTTTAAAGGCCGTTTTTCTGTGATGAATTCTTTTGTGATTTTTGGAATGATTGCATAATTAATGACGCCTGTTGAAGGAATAAGTAATTGTGCAATTTCGATCGGAAGCTGAATATTTTTAGCTATTTTTTCTTTTTGCAAATTTAAATTAAAAAGTATTGAGTCACCCTGGGAAATCTTAAGCTTAATTTCTCTTATAGTTGCATCAAAAGCTTGGTCTAATTCAAATATTGCTTTTTTAAAAGTATATTCTTCTGCAATTTTAATAATAACTTCTGGTTTTCGATCTATTAAATAAATTATTTTCCCTAAATAAGAAGAGAAATTGTCATGAAGCTCTAGAACATGTAAATGTTGATTATAATTACACATAAAAATATTAGAAAACTTAATGATCTGAGATTGTCTAGAAGAATCCATTTTATACTTAATAAGAGCTTTTATATCTTCTAGAAGTAGAGCATGCTCGATGTATTCCTTTGGGACTCGGTGATCAAGTGAATGCCTTTTTAAAATTGGGCGGGAAGTATTAATTATTTCATCAGAATTATTTTGATGTTCAAGCACTAAGTGAAATTTTTTTTGGTTTCTATTAGGATCTGATTGTCTTAGTTGTTGTTTAGTGTGGCTTTGAAATGATATCCGTTCAGAAATTTCACAAGTGCCACCAGAAGAGCATACGATTCGATTTTTTAAAACTGTTGGCAAAACAGAAGAGGGTTTTGTACAATGATCTGCGGAAATAGTTAGATTTTTGGCTTCATTCTGCTTAATAATTTCTTCAGAATTTAACATAAGAACCACCATTTTAAAAGGAGGTTAAGAATCTTCTATTTCTCATGAATAAAACTTTAAGTAATGCTTGTCAAGTTTTTTCTTTGTTATTGAAATTAATAATAGAAGTATAGTTAGTGAAAAGGTGTAAGAGGAAGAAGTGGAGCCAAAAATTATAGCTCGGCTAAAATGTCGAGCCATAATTTAATACTAGTGCACCAAATTGTCGGGTTCAGCTTGACATGGTGTACTATACTGCGCGCGGGCACAAATTGAGGTTTTTTGCTGCGCGAAAGCTCCCGCGGTTGAACGATCGGAAGTGACCCAATATTTGAAATATGGGGTCACTTC
>JACDDG010000264.1 GCA_013817115.1 Parachlamydiaceae bacterium
ATATTGGGTCGTTTTTGATCGCTCAATCGCGGGGCTTTCTCAAAGCCAAAAATCAAAAATTTACACGCACTTCGGTATAAACGTCATTAAGGTGTTCCCTAGAAAAATCAATCACCCACAATTGCTGTTACCCCTTTCTCTTTTAAAAAAAACATCTTGACAATTGCTCCAAAAAAACAAGACAATGACTGGTGTTTTGGTAATGATGGACCATTGGTAAACGGTGGTTCACCCGAAACAGTTCGTCTCGTGCTCAATTGGGCAAATGTCAGAATACTAATGATTTATGGATCTTAGTAGCGCACATTAAGACAGAACTTCGTGCCGTAGTCTAGCGAGAAAGAGCAAGCGCTCTGGTCTCCAAATAAAATTCAGGAGGTGGGGATAGCAATAAGCTGTTTCTACCTCTGGTGCAGCGGAAGGGCATCGGCACAGGGCCTTCGTGGTTGTTGGGGGCTTCGCCCTGTCTGGCCTCAACGTCAACAACAACAACTATGACAACGACAACATTGGCGTTGCGGCCCTGCGGAAATCCTGTTAGATTTTCCCTACTGAGCTAATGCTCAGTGGGGGACGGACTTAATCCAACCGCCAATCATTTTACCAATTTCTTGAATAAATGCCTGGATAGTAAGATACTGTGAATTCTCGATGGTATGCGTATCCTTAGCTAATCTGATCAACACCTTAAGCAAATCAAGTTTGTTGCTTATGGCGTAGAGGGAATGAAGGCGATCACTCCCTCTCTGTTGCCCCGTTTCAATAACAGCTTCTAAAAGGGCAAGAGCCGTATTTTCACATTTTTGCCAGAGCGTATAGCGTTCAGCTTTTGGGATACGATTATGATAACTATGAAGCAATTTGTAGAGATCATAAATTTTATGGAAAATAGGAATGTCTAAAACTGAACGTGGCTGATTCATGAAAATAACTCGCAATCTTTTTGAAAAAATGACTTCATTGATTCATGTTTTTGAATGTTGGGATCAATATAGCCGAGGGAAGCATAAAAGGCAAGATATTCAAGTCTTTGAGCGTAATTTGGAAGATAATATTTTTCAACTCCATCAAGATTTAATAACACATCAATACCGACATAATACCTACGACCATTTTTATGTCTCGGATCCCAAACAACGGCAGATCAGCAGGGCGTCTGTACGAGATCGACTTGTTCATCAAATAATTTATGCTGTACTAACCCCTGTTTTTGATAGAAAATTTATCTTCCACTCGCTTTCAAGTCGCCTTGGAAAAGGAACCCATGTCGGAGTCCTCCTATTACATCGCATGATCAGAAAAGTCAGCATGAATGGAAAACAATCTTGTTATGCTCTAAAAATCTAAAAATGGACATTAAAAGGTTTTTTGATACTGTAAACCATCAAAGCCTTAAAACTCTAATCCGCAAAAATATTGCAGATGAGAATGCGCTAAAAATCATCGATGCAATCATCGATAGTTTTAGGGTCTGTAAAGGACCGCAAGGAGATATGGGAATCCCTTTGGGAAATGCAACCTCTCAGCTATTTGCAAATATTTATCTACATGAGTTAGATGATTTTATAAAACAAGAGCTTCGAGAACGATATTATCTACGATATTGCGATGACTTTATCATTCTATCTAGTAATAGAAATCATTTAAAATCTTTAATTCCACATATTCAAAAATTTCTTCACCACCATCTCCAACTAGAGCTTCACCCAAAAAAATTAATTATTAGAAAAGTGAATCAAGGAATCGATTTTGTTGGCTATGTTCTTTTTTTGAAACACAAATTAGTTCGAATAAGAACGAAACAGCGGATGAAAAAGCGCTTAAAGGAGGCATATGGATCCTACTTACAAGGTAAAATGGAGGATGTCGAATTGGACCAAAGGTTGCAGTCCTATTTAGGAATTTTGTCTCATGCCAACGAATACCAGTTATCGCTGGCTGTAAAAAATGCATACTGGGTACGAACATCAGATTTTCGCTAAAGATGCCTAAGAAACAAAATGATTAAACCCCTTTTAAGATTGCCAAAAAATTTCGCGCTTGGCGCAATCTTTTTTGGCAATCGAAGAAAAGATCTGAATAGTAATCAGTACTGTACTGTTTTTTTCCATAGAACAGAACAGTCCACATACACGCACTCATTTTTTGGATAAGCAGTCTAGGTTAAATCAATCATGAGGCTCCCAAAAACCAAAGGCCAAAAACCAAGTCCCCCTAACAAAGGCCAATTATCCAATGACCAATGGCCGGAACTTCCGCAGGGCCGCAACGCCAAGGCGGTCGTCGCCATCGGAGTAGTAGTAGTGGACGCGGAGGCCAGACAGGGCGAAGCCCCCAACAACCACTTGATAACCCTTATACACGTCTAAACAACGCGTGTAAGTTATCGGGTTATCGCTAAATAGACGCTCCCCTGATCTAACGTGGTGCGTAAGAATGCTAACTACAGCTTCTAATGCAGTCGGAACTTTGCAATTGACGTTAGCATTTTGAAAAAACTCAGCAACCATCTTTTGTTGCGCTTCAAATTTTTTGCCTCTGCTTCCGTTCAATACATCCTTTGACATAAGTGCCCAATAAGATTTATCATTTGGCGTTTCTAATACTTCAAGAATAGGTTTAAATACGTCTTCATCATAACCGGTACTCGTCGGAAAATATTTTTTTGAAAGCTCCCCAAAACTTTTTACCGATTGCCCTTTTGGAATTAATGTTAAGAAAAAACTATCTCCGACGCTTTTTAAAATCTCAATAATATTTCGAGGGAACAAAGGCTCATTACCGATATCCTGATCATAAAATTTCAGCCACTCCTCTTTGCCGAAAGCCATTCCTTTAACTAATTTCCTTCTTTCTTCATTTTGACTAGAAATCACATTATTCATCCCTTTGCTAACGCGTAATAAAATTTTAGAAGTGTCAAAATCCGCATAGTTGGTAATTTCCCGAACAACCTCTAGAGGAAAAACCTCTGAGAAAATAGAAACAGCACTTTTAGCACTATCATTTGTTGTAGTACTATTATTATTATGTTTTGAGTTTTCGGAAAAAGAACTTCCTAAATTAGAAAGTTGGTTTCCACAAGCGTTTATATGCATATCAAGCCTTTGTTTAATAAATTTAAGTTCATGTAAGAAAAACTCTTACATTTACACAAATTTATAATATCATAAATAAAATTACAAGTCTATCATTAATTAATTCTTTTTTATTTCGATTTGTTAACTTTTTATTACGCCTTATTAAAATTATTTTGACGGTGTAAAATTCTGATGCTACGATGTGCGCGCCGAACCAATGCCTCTCTTTTATATTGTTTTAAAACTTTTTTTGATTCTTACTATCAAAAATAATGTGATTAGCCTGGGAAGGATGAGCAGGATAAAATTGGATATTATGGATAGCTGTTTTCGTGATAAAATCTCGATATGGGTTGAAATATTGGAAATTGGATTATTCACTTTGGCCTCCTGGGTTATAATGAGCAAGAGGTGGCCTTTGAACTGGGAAGCTTTCCACCAAATACTGTCGCCGAAGCTTTTGGATTTCGTCCACGGCAAATGGTAAAAACGCTTGGCGGGGATCAGAATGCTATTTCAGGACTAATTAAGAAAGTGGTGGGATCGAGAAATATCTCGATGTGCTCACCAGAAAAAGTGAAACTTATTACTGGATATGAAATAGGCTCAATTCCTCCTTTTCATTGGCAACCCAAAGGCTTTCGTTCCTTCATCGACAAAAGTTTGTTACAAGAAACTGTTCTTGGAGTAGGCAGCGGTTTATGGAGGCTGGAAACCTTCATCACTCCTGAAAAATTTGATCCTTGCCAGCCATGCCCTAGTAGTCAACCTCACCAGTGTGGAAAGCTAAAAGAATCTAGGGTTATGTAAAAAGTTCAGTCAGCAATGCGCCCTGAGATCCATTGGGAGCGGTAGATGTCAAGCCCATATAGTGTAGGCCCGATCGAACAGGGTGTCGAATTAAGCTATTAAATTTGACAAAATTCATGGAAAATATTGTCCAAGTTTGCAAAAAAGAAGGAATGCGTCGCCATAGGCGTCTGACGTGATATTCTGATATTTTCTTCAATTAGAAACATATCATCCAAGATGTGCAAATGTCAGAATGTCAGGTCTGAAACCTAGGCCACCACGTATCCAAAGCATCCTCATACATCATATTTAGCAAACGTTAACAAATTAAAAAATAGTTTTTTGGTGCATTAATTCAGTTCCAAGTTTACGGATGAAACGATCTGGCCTAAGAGATCAAAATTATCTCTTTTGTCACTCATGCCGTTGAAATCAGGCGTATTCTTCGCGGTATTGGTTGGCCGACCGAGCCTCTTGAGTTTGATCCTCCCTATGAT
>JACDDG010000265.1 GCA_013817115.1 Parachlamydiaceae bacterium
AAAAGGACCCCATATTAGAATATTGGGTCGTTTTTGATCACTCAATCCTGGGAGCTTTATCTTTGCCAAAAATCCAAAATTTGAACGCACTGCGGTATACAAGCTGCGAAGCAGCAATTGTAGCACGTCATTCTAATGCCGTGCTACAATTTGCTGCTTCGCAGCTTGCTAACATACTGTTCGATCAAATATAGCGATAATGGCACAAACTTTTCCTTCTCTTTTTCTGCAAAACTAATAAGCTGCTTTATCGGCATCCATTCAAGCATCGAATATTCCAGAGTGCTCCAAACGCCTAATCCCCCTTTCTTTTTTAACTCGATTTCCATATATATTTCATAAGTTGACGCATTAATCTCGTGAATTAAAGCCACAGGAAGGCAAGATTTTACGCACTCAGAAAAAATTCCCGCCTCCTCTTCAAGTTCTAATAAAGCTTGCTTTTTTAAATCGATCTTTCCCTTCTCAAAGGCATCCAAAGAAATTCCTCCGGAAGGCACAAGCTCATAAAATCCAGAAAACCCTGTTACAGATTTTGAACGTAGTCCAATGAGAAATTCATTCTGAAACCTACAGCTACAGCTGATAGCTATAGGCTTTATATTTAATGCAGATTTAAGTGCTGGTAGGGATTGTGCACGAAAGTATTTATAGTCAATAAAATGCCCCGTCAACTCACCGTTTTCAAATGATTTAAAAACAAAAAATTTTCCGTTGAAAAGTTGCCCCTCATGATTTTGCTGCGCTTCTTCCCAAATCTGATCCACTTGCGATTCTTTAGCGTCTGATAACCCAAGCTTTACAGGCATTTCGTCAATTCCGACAGAAAAATCAGGCGATATCTCGCAGGTCTGATAATTATTTTCATCCATTCTCGACAAATCCTAATTAATGACTAAAAATTGCTATCGCAAAACTTTCCCAATTCTCGCCAGCTGTATACTGTATGAGAAGCATTTTCTAATTTTCGTTGATTGTTAACATTTGAACTTCCCTTTGACGTGCCTGCAAATTGCACGACATACAGATTTGCTCCGTGTGCACTCAAGACTCCATTTTTAGAGTCTTCAACAGCAATTGCATTCTCTGGAGTAATATCCAGATATTTCATCGCACGCTTATAAATTTCAGGAGAAGGCTTTGTTTCCTCACCATCAATATGAGTTACAATTGCATCAAAAACATTAATTAAATTTGTCCGTCTAATGAATGGCTCAATAAGTCCGGAAGAAGCAGAAGTTACAAGAGCTAGCTTCACGCCCAGATTCTTAAAGCTTTGCAACACCTCTAAAGCCTCAGGAAATAGAACCCCATCTTTAGCATAAGACTCTACAACAAGTTCTCGATACTCTTCATATAATACCACATAATCTGCTGATAAATTGTATTTACTCTTAAGATAAATAATAATTTCATCCAGAGAAGGTCCTGCCAGCATCATGAATTCTTCTTGGGTAGCCATTTGCCCATGCCTATGCATAAATGTTTGGTAACAATTCCATAAGGCTGAAAGTGAGTCGATCAAAGTGCCATCAAAATCAACTAACAAGGCTTTAAGCTGTGCGGGAAACGGTCTCATGGATTTACAAAATCCTCTCGTTGTATACCACAACCTAAGGAAATTGTTCGCGTTGCGCTCTTCCCTTCTATTTCAGGCATATATTTGGGATGTAATCCCAGAAATTGTTTTCCGGGGCGAAGAATGCTTACATTGACCCCTTCATGAAAAACTGTTCCGCATGGAATATCTTGGATTGCCTGGATCCCTCTGCGTGCGAAGCTACGCAATTCTAGTTCTACCGGATCGACCACCTTTACATAACTCCCCTTCATTTGCTCTGCTTGGCGTAAAGCTTGGACCAATTGTTTTAGTTCATCTGGATTTAGAGCAAAAGGATGATCCGGGCCAGGTAAGCGTTTATCAAGTGTAAAATGCTTTTCTATTACTGTCGCCCCCAATGCGACTGCAGCTATAGGGGCGCAACCCGGATCGGTACTATGATCTGACAAGCCTACATCGACTTTAAAGCGTTGTTTCATCCAGGGCAAAAGTTGAAGATTCATACTTTTTGAAGGTGCCGGATAGCATGCTGTACATTGCAGAAGGGCTAAATGCTGCCCACCTTGTTCGAAAAAGGTTTTCACAGCCCAATCAATCTCATCTTCAACTGAAGCTCCGGTGGATAACAGCAGGGGCTTACCTGATTGCGCCGCCAATTTTAACAAATGAGGGTGATTAAGCTCGTAAGAGGCTATCTTATGCCTTTTGACATAAGGGTCGACAGCTTTAAAATCTGCTTCTGAAAATGGAGTCGCCATGAATTCGATTCCTACTCTCTTACACTCGGCATGCAGTTCTTCAATCATTTCATAAGGCATCATCAAATCTTCAAAAAGAGTACTCATCGATTCTTCAATACCAGATTCTTCAAGATAACCACTGCTTCCCGCATTTTCAACGTAGATTGACTCTGGACGAAATACCTGAAATTTCACTGCATCAGCTTTGGCCTCAGCTGCAATAGCGATCAATGTTTTGGCCATAGCAAGATCACGTTTATAAGTACCCATTCTCCAGTTCGATCCGGCTTCGGCAATGATGAAAGTGGACATTACTGCAGATTTCTCTTCAGGAACTAAATCAGCAACAAATCTTATTATAGGCACTTGCCGTACATCATCTACAATTTTAATACTTTCCCCAAGCTGACGGTATCCAGCACTTAAAAATGCTTTTTTTGAAATCGTATTATCCACTTTCACTTCTCCGTAAAGCGCTTCATAGCCCTGTTGTTTTACCCAGGATTTGACAGCCTCTAAAATAATGCTTCCAATTCCTTTCCCCCTAAACAGTGGTGCTACATTAATGGAGATGCTACAACAGCGCCTTTGACGCCCGACTGCCGCAAAAGCAAAATCTTCTACTGGATCAAAACGTAGAAAAGCAATTCGCTCTGTACCCTCGAGGGCAAAAAGTGGCGGTAGATCAGGAAACAGAAAATAATTGGACTGAAATTCACGTATAAAGGAGACTTTTTCTTTAGGCTCGCTATGATATGAATTGGCTAACGTATCGGGATCATTTCTCCATTTAAGAATGAGTTCTGCATCATGTTGAGAAGGTCGGACAAGTTCAAAGCGTAGTGTTTCGTTTAAATTCATTAAAATTTAGCTCTATTTGGTGTTTTTCAAAGCATCTAAAAGGGGTTTGAGATCATTTCCGAAGTCTTCCAAACTATCCATCGATTTAATTTTCTCGTTAATAGAAACGAGTATCTTTTGTTCATTTAGTTCAGTTTGCTTAAGTTTTTCTGTTGCTGACTCCAATTTCTCACTTAATTTATTCAGAGATCCTGCTTTTTGAAGAACTTCAAGGCGTTCTTTTTGAGCGTCGTCATAATTCTTTTTAACCTCTTCTAATTCAGATCCGAGTAACTTTATAGAAGCGATTAGCTCATTTTTTTCATTTTCAAAGGATTTTCTTTCAGTTTTAAATTCCTCGTTTTCTGAGTCGTAAGAGGAAATCTGAATTCGAACTTCTTTAACCTCTTTCGTAAGCCTATCATTCTCCTTTTTTATCACATTACAAGTCTTTTTAAGCTCTTTATTTTCATCATCTATCAGCTGAATCATCTTTTCTTGATTATGGATTGTTTCATCGACCTCCCCCAAAGTTAATGCATCTTGCTTAAATCTAATTTCTAAGTCGCTAAAATCTTTAAATTTGTCGTCTAATTCGGTTCTCAGTTCAGCCACAATATTTTCTGATTTTAACATTTCAAACTTCAATTCATCGACGAGAGCCCTAAGTTCTTCTTTTTCTTTCTTTAGGAGCTCAATTTCAGCAGTTTCCTTTTCGACAATTTTATCCAATTCAAGTATATTGTCTTCTAGCTTTTTTTCCGCCATAAAACGACTCATACCGCACTTTATTAGGAGCGAGACTGTACCACTGACAGCCATCAGTCCTCCGACAACCACAGCCCCTCTTGCCACCTCTGAGACAAATATATTACCCATTATCATTCCACCGCCGACAAGCAAATAACCTGCCGCGATATAGCTACTGGTAGCAGTCCCGCATAATGCACACCCCACAATACGCCCTTCCCAAGACACAACTTTTGATGAGACTTTTGGTGTAGAATCCGTTATTTGTGGTTTATCTTGAATATTTAACGTTAGATCTATTGGTTGCATTTATTGACCTTCTTTTTTTTTATTTTGTTAGCAACGATAACGTATTGTTCGGGCGTGAGCACTTCTTTCATGTAATGAACCCAAGGCTGTATTTTCTTCAACTCCTCTAATTCTTTTAAAAGACTTTCAAGCTGTAAATCCTTTTTTTCTGCTTTAGCT
>JACDDG010000266.1 GCA_013817115.1 Parachlamydiaceae bacterium
GAGGCGTTTAGATAATGTATAACCTTAATAAGGAAACTGCTATGGAAGAGAAACAGAATCACTTACAGAGGGGAAATTCGAAGAATTTCTGACACGCCAGAAATTTATCCTCCCCAAGAAACTAAATTCTGGCATTTTAAATATTCTGAATTTGAACAGATTCTTAAGCAAGCTAGAGAAACTCTTTGTAAAATGCGCAAACTAACGTAATAATAATCCATGCTTCTCTAGCAGTGAAAATTATGTACTCAATCTCAAATTAAAAAGGGCAATATACAGCAATTCTGGGCGAAGCCCAGAATTGCTGAAGATTTTGGGGAATTTGATAAAAAGCGACAGAGCGGTGTATAATTTCTCTTTTAACCTTCTTTATTAATATATAATTCCTTTACTTTGATCCCATTTAATCTAAAAATTCCTTCTCCTTTCATCGTAAACTATAAAAAAGGTTAATAGAAAAAAAATTAGGGCAAGCACGACTATGACCCCTTATAGAAAAAGCCTGCTATGCCTTGGATAAAATTTTACGCAAATTAAATATGTTTAAGGACCACGTAGCGGTAACATTGTCACTCCATATTTTACTGGATCAAGGGCAAAATCTAGTAATTTCTCCCAAGTGTCAAAAACTAAAATTTTTACATAGGAACGGAGCGTTTCCCATAGATGAGTTTTACTTCCAAATTTTTTACGACAAGCCTGATATTGACGATCTGTAAGTTCAAAAACCTGATGAAATAAAAATGCGATGAGCGTAAACAGGTAAATATTAAAGGCTAAGTGATTTTCGCCATGCCCATAGTTGTGTTCAGCCGCATATCCTTGGTTCTTAAGAGTGTTAAAACACTCATTTTCAATTTTCCAACGACAGCGACCAATTTTTGCAAAAATAACTACATTTGATTTATCAACCACTAAGTCGGTTACCCAAGAGCTTCGGAAAGTGATTTTCTCATTCCCGTCCTTTTGCATCGAAATAATTGTTACGCTGAAATAATTAACCCTAATTCCATCTTTCCGCTTATTAAGCGGGACATCATTGGCCCATTCATACCTATGAATTTTGCCATCTTTTTGTGGACAGGAAATAGAATGTACTCCATTTATCTGTCTTGCCGCATCAATATATGCCATCATATATTCATGATCATCGGGCTTTGCGACAAAAAAATAATGCATACGATTACTGAGAACATCTTCAATTATAGGCTGTTTAGAGAAAAGTGCATCGCCCCCTATAATGAAACCCAGCTTTGGGTACTCTTGTCGAAGCTTTGGAATTAGTCGCTTTGCCGCATTCATTTCACAGTCTTGCTTAAGCTTGCCATCAGTATTATGAATTGCCTCCGGCATCAAAGGGATAACTTGAGACATGCTGGGATGCATAATGGCTACTTGCAATGTTTTGTGAGAGCATGTAATGTCGCCATTTGCATGTTCGCAGGTAAGGCAACCCGGGCAGCTAATTTTTTTTGAGCTAAAATACTCAGTCGCATCCATAGCACCATAATATAATCCAGGCAACACTTGATATTGCTCTAAGTGCTGCCACGTTGGAGCCTGTAGAAAACTTCTTTAAAAACTGGTCTAAATTGTTCGCTATCAATATTGTCAAGAATCTCACGAATTTGGGTTGACTCAGGTATTGTCTGAACATCGAATAGTTGCTTCAAATTTTCTGGATGCAGGGCCTCATCTACCCGTTTCTCAAATTGCAAAAAGGATTTGTCTTGAAAATGCATGCAGGCAAAAGCACACATTGCCGCATCATGAACGTTATGTTTTACTTTAGCCTTTTGCCGATTGTCAGGACAGCTTCTAAAGATTGAAGATAAGAATAATCGCAAGCTGCTAAAGCTTAGGTGTTTTTTGATGTTCAACTTAAAATGGCCTCGTAATGGGATTTAAGTAGGCATCACATCATAGATAATTCTTTAGAAAAAGAATATATTTTTTTATTATGAGATCGCGAGGGGGGCAAAGTTAAAGATGTGATACGATGGTTGGCAACAAGCTAATCTTTACGAAAAAGCAAATGAAACTAATCTTTAAGTGCTTTATTCTCAGTGAATTGAAAATTCACACAGAATTGCTGCCTTTGATCCTTTAATGTCCATCTCCATTATGCCGTAAAGGAAGGAGCTTTTATTACAACTTCCTCCAAAGTAAATTAAGTTGAACATTTGGAGTTTTTACACCTGGTAATGAAAAGTCAGTCGCGGACTCTTGATGTTCTCCGCTAACGACATTAACGTAAACATTAATAATGGCACATGGATGACCATGGATGTCTATCCCAAAATCACTCATTTTTTAACTAGCTTTTAGCCTTTGCATCAAGATTAAAGCAAAGGTGACAATTATGTCACTTTTGCTTCAATTGCTTGTTTAATCGCATTGGATAACTCATGACAATTTGACATGATAGGCTTTCCATGAACTGAAACTTTACTCCGATACCATTCAAAATGTGCGTGGCTTCCACCTACATACATCAAAACTTTCATTCCTGCTGCAATAGCAGCGTTGGCTCCAGTCGAACTATCCTCAATAACAATACAGTCTTTCGGACTGAATCCCATTTCTTCCGCCGCAAATAAAAATAAATCAGGGGCGGGTTTTGCCCTTGGAACTTGCTGCGATGTAAAGATGGTATCATCGCTAAAAAATTTAAGTTGCTTGGTGTGCTCTAGGCACTCAACAACATGATTTCGAGAACTATTAGATGCTACACACCGAGAAATTCCAAGGCTATCCAGGATTTCTAAAACAGGATGTAACAATGCTGTTAGCTCGGTTTCATATGCTTTCTTAAGAACTGGCTGCAGTAAAGACCAATAATTATTTGGAATTTCAATTCCTGATTCTTCCATAATCGCTTGACGACAATCTTTTTCACAAAGACCTGTAAACCTTTTAATGCAATCCTCGGTTGAGATCGTAAAGCCATATTCGGAAACAGCTTCTGAAAAAACCCTACTCGATACAAATTCACTGTCAACTAAGACACCGTCGCAGTCAAAGATAATGAGAGTTTTGGACATTTATTTTACTCCTCCATAAATTGTTGAATTATTACTATTCATTATGACATAAAGAAGCTTTAATAACAAGTCATTTTACAAGGTAAAGATGAGAGATCGTGATATTTAAATTGGATTGATAAATGATTAAAGGAAGTTTATTTAGGGCAATAATAAGCTAATTTAAACTTAATAAACACTTCTAAATTGATAACTCCTTTCTGCATCTAAAGGCCGAGTAGCCCATTCCACTTTTTCTACTATGAAGTTTCTTATATTTCTTTTTATTTAGTAAAATCTTTTTTCTATATACATCATTATCCCCCAGAGCTCCGAAGCGTAATTCTTTGCAAAATATTCCATCCGAATATAAGAAGTGTTTGGCGGCAGAGAAAAATGTTGTGGCACTTTACTTCAACTCTATTCCTTCTATTACTTCAGGGAAATAGTTTGTGTAATCGCTTGGGATAGCTCATAACAATTGGATAAAATAGGTTTTCCAAGAAGAGAAACCTTGCTACGATACCATTCAAAATGGGCATGACTCCCCCCAACAAACATTAATACTCGCATTCCGGCTGCGATTGCTGCGTTAGCCCCTGTCAGGCTATCTTCAACAACAATGCAGTTTTCAGGACTAAATCCCATTTCTTTTGCTGCAAACAAAAATAGATCAGGAGCGGGCTTTGCTCTTGGAACTTGCTGAGACGTAAAGATAGAACAATCACTAAAATATTTAAGCTGTTTAGTGTGCTCAAGACAATTTATAACGTGGCTTCGAGGACTGTTTGATGCGACACAGCGCTGAATATCTAAATTTTCAAGACTTTCCAAAAGGGGCTGAAGCAAGGGGGTCAACTCGGTTTCATAAGCTTTTTTTAACTTAGTTTCATGCACTAAACAGTAATCAATGGGTATGTCAATTCCTGATTCTAGCATAATTACCTCACGACACTTTTGCGCACAAAAGCCCGTAAACCTTTTTATGAAATTTTCTGTTGAAATTGAAAAGCCGTACTTAGTGATAACTTCGGAAAAAACCCTACTGTAAACAAATTCACTATCAACCAAGACTCCGTCACAGTCAAAAATGATTAGAGTTTTTGCCATATATTTTACCCTACAAAATTTATTGATTTATTTGAATTATTCTAAATTTATATTAAGGTCAATTTACTTTTAATTACAAGGTCGCATTCTCAAATCTGATATGAAAGTTACGATGAGGTACGCATGAAGAATTCGGGCTTGTTCACCTTTACCGCGGAAACTTTCGGTCACCAGATCGACGGCTAAAGCGTCGATCTGGTG
>JACDDG010000267.1 GCA_013817115.1 Parachlamydiaceae bacterium
AACAAACCAAGCTCTTTATGCGGCGTATCAGTCTCGATGAGGAAACAATCGACCGGAGAGCCGTATGCGCTAGTACCGCCCGTGCGGTTCGGAGGGAGGGGTGGTGAAAGCCATTCCTACCTCTATGCTAGGGGAAGGCTTTGCAGGCAGGCCTTCAAGCCATGCAAAATCTAACAGAGAACAAATCAGTAATCGGAACCAACATTGATTCTGCTCAAAAAGTTTATTTATTACCAGATGAGAAGGCTGTTTGTAAAAAATCAAGTCCTCGGGCTAAGGAAGAAGAGCAAATCGTGAATGATTTATTTGATATTATGTCAGAAAATGCTGTAGTGGGTTCATTTAATATGAGCACAACATCGAGACAAAAATTTGGGATTCCAGTTCCAGAAGAAATAAAGCTCAGAGGTTATTCTTTAGATGACGATTATAATTTGATTATCGCAATTCAAAAAAAATTGTCTGTAAATGATTCCCTAGTCGTGACAGAATGTTTAAATGCTTCTGCAGCCTAAATGAAGCCGACTTTGAAAATCATGAAGAGGTGTTAAAGAAGTCCTGGGTGGTTAAAATGCCAGATGGAAGTTGGAGGGGATTCACTCTCAATGAACTGAAAAAATTCTACTTAGCAAGAGAGTTTGCCTCCCGAAATCCTTATAGGAACTTCCCCAGAATCCGCTGTTTCACTTCAGGATCATATTCTGATGGCAGATAAGTTTATTCGAGCCTTAAATTTTCATCTTTCTCAAAATATAGAACATGAAATCCTTTATTTGATACCGGATTTGACAAATCAAAACGACAAAAATGCCTTTGAAATTTGCGAGAAATTTCTTTGGACTTTTATAGATGAATTCGGGGAATCTCATAACTGCAGTTTTAAGGAATTACATACTCTCAGTTCGGTAGGCTTCGAATTGGATGAAATCAAATATTTTAATGAGGATTTAGATTTCAATGGAGATGACTTATTTGTAGGTGAGGAAGACTTGGATAGAGCTTTAAATGTAGGTTGGAAGATATTTAGTCCAGAATTAATGAAAATAAAATCTGGTGAAGTTTCGTCATTAAAGGATGTCCAGGCAAAGCCATTCATAGGTGAGATGAAATTGATGAAGAATCTTTCTATTAAATTACGAGAAGTCATTTTGGAACGATTAACCCCTAATTCTGAGTTTAATGCTATTTTAACAGGTGAACTCCAGCTATTAGATTTACATGCATCTAATTTGGGTGTCGCTCCTTCGTCTAATGAAGAATACGAAAAATTTAAAGAGCAAAATTTTACAGTCGCTATAGGGAAGATCAAGAAAAAATATACTTTCAAATCCTTAATTTTGGATCATTTATCAGGTAAACTACCAAAAAATTCGCTCATTGAATTTGTTGAAGATGGAAAATCGACGACAAAAATGTTGCAAGATTTGCCGGAATTACAAAAAGCTCTTGATTTATTTGATACCGATTTGTCTATGGCAGAAAGTAATTTCATACACTATAAGATTCGAAAAAACAAAATTGAGCATTTTATTACACTTCGTTCAGTTTTGCTTGGAACCCAGTGGAAAGATAAACCTCTTTGTCAAGCTACTATCGAACGTTTATCGAATAGTAGCGAACGTGACCATCGAGTTTTTCAATGGAGTATTAGAGCTGATTCTCCAGTTTACAAACGGCTTTCACCATTAACGCAAAAAAATATCTTTCCGCTATTGAATTCCTTCATCACAAAATATAATCTCAGCGATTCACGTCGTGAAAATAACGATGTAACGATAAAGGATTTGAAACAAAAATTTATTAAAAATCTTTCACTTATTGATGACCAAACTTCTAATTTTTGGGCGTTAATTGAGAGAGATTTATCAAATGTAATCTTTCTCAAAAATGATACATAGAGCCTGCTTGCAAAAAGGTATAATCAAGATATAAACGAACTTAAAAGATTGAATACGGGTGAAGAGGCTGAGGGTATTGCCTCAAATAAAATTAGAATTAATTATGACTTGACATCAGATTCTTTGGTCGCCGTTAAAAGAAGGGAAAAAATTGCAAATCAACTTTCGCGTCTCACTGATCGTCAATCAATTGCATTTCAAGGGCGGCAGCGTCGAAGAACTAGATTCTTTGTTAGTTTTAAAGAACTTTCTGAATCTAATTTGAAGGGAGGGAAGTTACTGGAACAGATAGAACAGTATGTTAAAAAGTCTGAAGTTCCTTTGACTTCAATTAGAAGAAAAGAATTCTTAGAAAGAATAGGTGCATTGAAAAAGGTAGAGTCTAACACCATGGATAAAATTTCTAAATTAAAGCAAATTTTATGTGATGAATGCCAACCCACTTATTTCAATATAATGAAGGCCATGTACCCTTTATTAGCTGATGCATACGCATAAACCAAATAGTGTATGGGGATGATGTATTTGCCGGAGATTACATTGGAAATTATAAAATACCTTTAGAAGTGATAATTGAAAAGGCCAAAAACATAATACATCCAAATTCACTTGAATGGAAACTGGTAGCGAATTTAGAGAATGCAGTGAAGAATACTCCGAATCCTGCATTTACTGGCTATTATTAAAAATTAGTTAATCATTTAAAGCCGCGCATCACCGGCAACTTCTCATAAAGTGTAGGGGAGTTGCATTCTTTTGTAGATGAACCTTTCATCTTCAATTTATTATATTGATTTTAACATAACAAAGCAATAGAAAAATGAATAAAATCTTAAGAATATCTAGCTGAAGAGTTTGAGGCACTACTAAATTGGCATACATTTATTAATGTTATGAACTTTTTTTAGTAATCTCTGCCTGGATTAATCTTGCGTTGGCCATTTTTGGGGATATCTCACAGAGCAGACTCTTTTCTACCAACGCGTTTAACGATAAGCCTAGATTGATGACTTTGATTAATGCTGACGATGTGCCCTGATGAATTATCTTTGATAAAGATGAGGACGCAAGTTGGTACGCTAGCAATACTGCTAGTGCATATTTGGAGAATTGCCTTGCCAATTCTTCTAATGCTCGTTGCCGAATTATCTCGGCTAATTTAGGGATGATATACCACCCCCTCACTCGATCTTGAAGAAATTCAATAAAATTGATGCCTAATTTAAGGCACGTTTGCCTTAGACTTAAGAATGTGTCACGAGCCTCTCTTCCTTGATCACTTCTCGTTCCACCCGATACTTTTAACTTTGTTTTTGCTGAACGAGCCGGTGTTTCACTTCCATTATTATGCAAGGGACTTTCTACTCTTTCCAAGACACCAAGCAGAGCTTCTTTTTTTCGGTAAGTTTTTTGTAGTTGATGATTTAATGTTGGGCTTGATGTTTGTTGACTAAAAATATCATCGAATTGTCTTTCGATAGCCTTTTTTGCTTCTTCATTAGGAATCAATTTATATGTTTTTAAATTGACATAAATGACTTTGTTTTTTGGCTGATAACATCTAATCGTTGCTTGGGGCTTGTTTAGGGGATACGTGATGCACGGCATTGGAATGACGTGCTACAATTGCTGCTTCGCAGCTTGTAACCCTTTTCTTTGGCCATTGGGATAAAGTTACTCCCGTAATAGCTTTTGTTCAAATTTTTATCCCGAGAATTTATTGACGGATAGTCCCAATTAATGATACCATGAGATTATGAACAAAAAGCATCAGAAAACGCTATTAGCGATTTTTAAAACACCTTTGCAAACTAATGTTCTTTGGGAGGATGTTGAAAAATTATTCATCCATATGGGAGCGCGAATAAAAGAGGGTAATGGATCAAGACTAGCTGTTGAATTGAATGGGATTCGCGCCTATTTTCATCGCCCTCATCCTCAAAAAGAAATCGATAAGGGTGCTTTAGTTTCTGTGAGAAAGTTTTTAGAAAATGCGAGGATTAAACAATGTTAAAATATAAAAATTATATTGGAGTTGTTCAGTTTGATGACGAGGCAATGATTTTCCACGGGGATGTTATTGGTATTCGTGATGTTGTTACATTCAGAGGAGTGACTCCCGAAGAGATTAAAAAAGAATTTGAAATTTCTGTTGATGGTTATCTTGATTGGTGCGAAGAGCTTGGTCAAAAACCAGAAAAACCTTTTTCAGGAAACATTCATCTCAGACTGCGACCTGAATTACATGCCATGCTTTCTGCTGAGGCTAAAATTCAAGGCGTCAGCTTAAATAACTATATCAACAATACCTTACAGCGCGCTGTTGGATAAGAGGATTTTCAGAGATCGTACACTATGATCAATGTGTTCTGGCATAAATTATTATACATAAAATTTTCGCCTCCATCACTTTGGGCC
>JACDDG010000268.1 GCA_013817115.1 Parachlamydiaceae bacterium
GTACTGCACACAAGAGTGTGGGAGAGTAGGTCGCCGCCAGGCTTTTTTATTCCTGACCCTAACAATTTCGATTGTTAGGGTCTTTTTTTTGCTGCAAATGCAGCACGTCATTACAGACATTTATCCTAATCCTTTTTTTTACAACAGATGACATAACCCGAAAATCATTTTGTAGCCCAAAAGCCGATATCGGCTTTTGGGCTACAAAATGATTTTCAGGTTATGTTTTTAGTTGTAAAAAAGATTGAAATAAAAGATCATAATGAATTGCTATAATTTGGTACCATATTCATCGCTAATAGGTCGCAGCAGTTTTTTTAATTCATGACCCTAACAATTTCGCTTATTAGGGTCATGGCTATTGCCCGCTTATCGTAAATTAAGTCTCTTTAATTTTTACCAATTTTAGCAATGGGGAATGCCCGAAACTTCCAACCTTAATTTGAAATTTTTTATCAAGTATAGATCGAGTTATGGTTTCAATTTTTTTGAAAATAATCCCATTGGATTTATTGTCGGCAAATCCAGCTTTAAATTCCTGCTCAAGTTTGCAAATTACAAGTTTTTTAATGCTATTATTGTTTTCAACTTTTTCTAAAATTGATTTTAATTTTGATATATTCCAATTGTCAAATCCTAAGAAAATATCGTTTAAGGATGTGTTACATTTAAGTATGTTTTTTACATATTTCGTTATCGATTTGTCTAAGGGGGAGTATAATTCAAGCCTTAGCATTTTTGGGCTTAAGTGATTTTCTTTAACCATACTTAGATAAGCATACATGGTTTTAATGCAAATACTTGCTTTTGGCTTTCCAATGAATTGGCCGTATTCCTTAGGATAGTCCAAATTTTGGAATATTTTAATGAATAGTTCTTTGTCTTCATAAAAACAATAACTATCACTTTGGGCAAAGACAGTTGAAGGACCCATTTTTTGATAAAGGGATGAAATTGCGTTGCGAATAGCATTACATCTTTCAATCGATTTGGGTTCAAAGTTTTTGAAGTTTAAGGCAAGTAAATTATACCGCTCCATGTCTGCAGGATTAAATGTTTGTTTGAAAATTTTTTCAATCAATTCTTCTAGATAGTCATACGTTCTTTTAGGCATAGTAATTTGTGCCCATATTGCGATGTTTTTTGAAGTGCAGGAAAGATATTTGAGGTCATTGCAATATAAAAAATTAAATATTAAACATTGAATTTCTGGTGAAATTACTGAAAGGTAGTCGTTGCTAGCTGTATGGCTCGAAGATGCATTTATTGAGTAATCGACAGTTTTGTAAACTTGGGTAGCCTCTAACATTTTTATTCCTTACGTTATAATTGGATTGCTTGTTAAAAACCTATTCTATCATGATCTTCTTTATATTGTAATTAATAAGTTTGTAAATAATAAATTTAATTTATTTGCGTGGGAGCATAAAGAGGTGTTGCTGCCAATCTCTATTACCACATCTTGGCCGAAAGGGTTACCTACAAGTCGAGCAGAGACGAAAGTCGGGCTTAGTGATCCGCCGGTGGAAAGTGGAATCGCTGTCGCTCAACGGATAAAAGGTACTCCGGGAATAGCAGGCTTATCGCCACCAAGAGTTCATATCGACGTGGCGGTTTGGCACCTCGATGTCGACTCATCGCATCCTGGGGCTGGAGAAGGTCCCAAGGGGTTTGGTTGTTCGCAATTAAAGCGGTACGCGAGTTGGGTTCAAAACGTCGTGAGACAGTTTGGTCCCTATCTGTTGTGGGCGTAGGATACTTGAGAGGAGCTGCTTCTAGTACGAGAGGACCGAAGTGGACGAACCAGTGGAAGCCAAATACAATTTCAAGCTTAGAATAATGAGAGCCTTTGAAGAAGGATGCCTCAAGCGCTGTTTTTTATCTGCGAATCGAGTCTTGTTTTTACTGGAACTAATGATCATTTGCCAAAATTTTGCTTGGTGGCTATGGAGAAGGGGAAATACCTGACCCCATTTCGAACTCAGAAGTCAAGCCCTTCATCGCCGATGGTACTGCACACAATAGTGTCGGAGAGCAGGTCGCCGCCAGGCTTTTTATCCCTGACCTTAACAATTTCGATTGTTAGGGTCTTTTTTTTGTAAAAAAATCGATTATCACGTTATTTCATCGCTAATTAATGTAAAAAAAATCTAAATGAATACTGTTTAGGTGATTATTTGAAAACAGTTGTGCATGAAATATTTTTATTGTACTAATGGAGAAGAGGGACAGTTGAACTTAAAGTGAGAATTATTATGTTAACATTAGAAAAAGATGAAAAATTTACCAATCCATTTTATGTTAAAGATTGTGTTCTAGCTCCTCTTGCTACGGGAATTAAAGCTCAAACTTTAGCAGAGTTTAGAGATTGCCTAAAAATAATACCGGTGGAATGTATTTATTATCATTTTTGGAGGCAATCAATCGAAACATCTCTTATTCAAGGGTCATTCTTCAATGATTTTTCAAATTGGGTTCATTATAGTCTTCATGATGATATTTTAGCGGAGCGTTTGGCCGTAATAGACCCATCATATAACGAAAACTTAGAAGATTTACGCTTAGATCTTTTAGATGTAGTTGAAGATAAAATCATTGAAGAAGAGATGTCGACTCAGCTCTATGCAACAGAAACATTCCATTTTATTAAATCAAATATAATAATTTTCAATACATCCTATAAAATGGAGCATCCAAAGGATCTTGTTAAAATAATTCCTGCAATTTCTCGTAGCAGCATTTTTTATCATTTTATTGATGCTCGCCGTCGTGAGGTGATAAAATTAGATGACTTTAGTAAATGGTTAAGGGGATTTAACAATGAATTTGATACTTTAGTTGATCGTTTTAAACAAATCGATCCCTATTTTACCTCATTATCTGATTTACAAAAGAAGCTTTCCTTAGAAGTTTCTAAATATTTTTTTGAAAATTGTGAAGTAAAGGGAGACTTCCATGAGTAAAATACTTGAAGATTATATGAAAATCGTCGGTCAAACTCCAATAGATCAACTCTTGCAATTAGCGAAACCTTTAGCACAAATAAAAATTGTACACGTAAACTCAACAAAAATGGGAGGAGGGGTTGCTGAAATTCTTACGAAAATGATTCCACTAACTCATAACTTGGGTATAGCAAATTGTAGTTGGGAAATAATACAGGGAACAGAGGAATTTTTTAATTGCACGAAAGACTTTCACAATGCCTTGCAGGGTAATAAAATAATGCCCTCTAAAGCTCATTTAGAAACTTTTTTATCCATCAACGCTGAAAATGCCCTACGACTTCGACCGATTCTGGAAGATGCTGATATTGTATTCATTCATGATCCTCAGCCTTTACCCCTTATTGAGCATTTTCCCGATAGAAAAGGAAAATGGATATGGAGATGTCACATTGACGCAAGCGAACCGTATCCCCCTGTTTGGTCATTTTTAAAACCATATATAGAAAAGTACGATGCAACTATATTTTCGTTGGCTGAATTCAGTCATCCTTTAGTCAATCCGATGTTCGTCATTCTGCCAAGCATTGACCCTTTAAGTGAAAAAAATATTGATTTAACAGATTCTGAGATTAAGGAAAAAATTGAGTTCTTTGGTGTCGATCCTCATCGTCCAATTTTTCTTCAGGTATCCAGATTTGATCGATTCAAAGACCCTTTGGGTGTTATTAAGTCCTATCAACTGGTGAAAAAATACAACCCCTCAGTACAGCTAATTTTAGCAGGGTCTGGCGCTACTGATGATCCAGAGGGAGATATAGTTTTAAATGAGGTAATGATGGCCAGCCAAGATGATCCAAGTATTCATGTTTTATTACTTCCGGCCGATGCAGCAAGAACAATCAATGCGTTACAAAGAGCTGCAGATATTATAATTCAAAAGTCCACGAAAGAAGGTTTTGGGTTGACAGTTACGGAAGGCTTATGGAAAGAAAAACCTGTAATTGGAGGTAATGTTGGAGGAATTCGTAAACAAATTATAAATTGGCATTCAGGGTTTTTGGTTAATACTCCGGAAGGCGCTGCGTATAGAATGCGCTATTTATTGCAAAACAAAGACAAAATGCAAGAAATGGGAAGAATAGGAAAAGAATATGTTCGCGAAAATTTTTTAATTACTCGCCATCTTCGTGAATACCTAACATTAATTTATTCTTTATATTTTCAAAAAAGCGGCCGCATTGAACTGTATACCGAAGTGCGTCCAAATTTTGGATTTTGGCAAAGAGAAAGCTCCCGCGATTAAGCGATCAAAAACGACCCCATATTATAATATTGGGTCATTTTTGATCGCTTAATCCC
>JACDDG010000269.1 GCA_013817115.1 Parachlamydiaceae bacterium
ATGTTGGAGCCTTACCCCTGGGGTAAATCTCCAACATCCATTGAATTTCCTATCCTTTAGGAACTCAAGCTGTGTTCATAGGCCATTATGCTCCGGAAATTGCTTCTCATTTAAACGAAACGATTTTACATGCTCCCGGTGAGGAACTATCTCGATTACAATCTCATCTTGAAAAACTTAGTAAGCTTTCTGAAAACGGCAAAACAGCCATTTTTGTTGGTCGTCAATACCTTGCCTCACCTCATCGCAAGGCTGTCTTAGCTGAATTGATTAAGTTAAAAGGTAGCAATGAAAATCTGACGATTAATATTATGGAAGGTCGGGGGAATAGTCTCGGCGCAAGATTTGCAGGCGTGCATCCTGAATTAGGTCCTTTTAATGAGCCCCTTTCGGAAAAAGGCTTAACCAGCATAGAGATCCTTCAAACTGGAGCACAGACCGGATGGGACTATTTGCATATTGCCTCCGCTAATCCCGCAGCGAAAATGCCTAAAATTCTATGGGAAAAAGCACGCAAAGCGACTAAATTTTTAGTTGTGCAGGATTTATTTCTTACTGAAACTGCAAAAAATGCTGATGTTGTATTGCCTACTTTATGCTTTTTTGAAAAGGAAGGTCATTTCTTGAGTATATCAGGAAAAATCGAACAGTTGAATCCAGGGATAGTACTTCCAAACGGCATTTACAGTGACGGCCAAATTTTTGAAGAAATTGCGAAACACTTAGATGTTTATTACAATCGATTCAAATTTCAAAGAGCTAATAACCCGCAAGGCCAATGACGCTTTTAATGCTGAGCATCGGATAGAGCTAAAAAGTAATTCCTCAAAGGAAACTGAAAGCTCTAGTGAGTCATTAGCTGCCACATTTGTACAACCTCTTTTTGATCGAGGTGTGCGAATGCTCCATAATTTGCGCCTACGTCATCTTGCAAATGATCCTAAAGCCGAAATTCATCCGGAAGATGGAAAACGCCTGGGTCTTGAAAACGGAGCCAATATCAATCTCAGCCATGATGGAGCATCGATAATTGCTGTTGTGGCTTTAGATACCCGCATTGCCAAGGGAACCATCCTTTTGCCAATGGGCTTTGAAGAACTGAATTCAAATGCCCTAAGCCCAAATTTGCTTAATGGCGTTCCAATTGTAGTCACGAAATAAAATAAGGAGCTATATATATGTCAATCACATGGATAGTTGTTGCTAACAGTGCAACTGCAAGAGTATTTGAACTTGAAAAAAGTGGAAATATAAAAGAGATAGAAACCTTAGTCCATGCACAAAGCCGATTACACGGCCGTGATTTGACTACAGATCGACGGAAGAACGCATGAAAGTGTAGGATTTGGACGAAGTGCGATGGAGCAGCAGACTTCTCCTAAAGAAGTTGAATTTGCTTTATTTGCGAAACTTGTTGCAGATTACCTCCATAACGGTCAAAAGGAAGATAAATTTCAAAAACTTCATCTTTCAGCAGGTCCTCATTTTCTCGGCTTACTTAGACAAGAAATTTTGCCAGTAGTGGCGGATACTATTCAAAGTGAAATCGACAAAGATTTGACACACATGACTCCGATGGAAGTCAAAAATAGCTTTTTGACGCTTAAATAAAAAAAGCAACCGTAAAAACATGACTAACATGGTATATTTATATGTTGTAGTTTCATTTTTGACGCAGAGACGCAGAGACGCGGAGAAGCGCAGAGAAAGGCAAGGAGGGGTAGGAAACCATTACAAGCATTAGTTACTGGGGCCGTTAGCAACAAATTATACCTTTAAATTGGTGTCTTAAACCCTCCTTGCCTTTCTCCGCACGTCTCTGCGCCTCCTAATGCAGGCCACTGTGGAGGCGGTTTGCCCACAAATTTTTAGGATGCCCACTTCTCCACAGTAGCTTGGGCTTGTTCGGAGGCTATGAACACGGCATCGGAATGCCATGCTACGGTTTGTCCCATCACCTTTTTTCATCTAGAAGCATATGCAAAAGCCAACTTTCGAGCAGCGGTTAAAAGCCAGAGAAAAACCTGAACAAAAACCAGTTCTTTTGCAAAGCTGGCTAGAACTTTTGTTCCTGCACTGGACGTACGACCCTGAAAAATTGCAACCTTTCTTACCGAAAGGTTTATACGTTGACACGTACAATGGAATGGGATACGTAGGAATCGTTCCATTTTTTATGAGTGAGATAAAGCCAGCCATTTTTGGAACCCGACTTCCTGGTATTAATTTTTATGAAATGAACGTACGAACTTATGTATATGACGAACAAGGCAATCCCGGGGTATGGTTTTTTTCTTTAGATGCTAATAACTATTTCGCAGTGAAAATTGCAAAAACATTTTTTCATTTACCTTATTACAATTCTGACTTTAAAGTTTCGCAAAATAATGAAACTGGATGGATAGATTATAATTGCACTCGCTCCGGTAAATCCAAGGCATCTTATTTATATAAAAGAAATTCTTTGCAAGGAATTGCAGAATATGAATCATTAGAATTTTTTCTTTTAGAACGTTATCTTCTTTTTGCTGCAGATAAAAAAAGAACGATTTACAAAGGGCGTGTGCATCACGCTCCCTACCAAATCTACGATTCTGAGGTCGCCAAATTAGATGCCCATCCATTAGAATGGAATAGCCTAGGGATTATCACAACGCCGCCAGTCCATCAAATGGTTGCAGCGGCAGTCAATGTAAATATTTATTCTTTAGCAGAAATTTAAATTAGTGAGGCCAAATTTTTGTTAGGAATTGGCCGAATTTCTACCGCTGCTAAATTCAAATCAAAACTTACTAGATAAAATAAAAAAAATTAAACCACTTAAAAATAAAAATTAAGAATGAATCAACTTTTCTACTGCACTTTATTAAATAAATTGTCATAATATTTTTAAACAACAATCTATTCCCGACATAAATATATGAAGAAAATTACTGGCCTAATTGCCCTTGTCCTAATTTTGACTAGCCTTGCTTTTCTACAGACTGTAAAAAATGACATTGTCAATAACGTAGAGTTTAAGAAAAACACTAATGGCACTGAAACTTTTCATTTTAAATATACAGAAGAACCCCTTAATAAAGTGGTCAAGCAACTTGGGCAGCAAGGACCTATAGAACAAAAAAAAGCTGTTCTTATGAAGCAAGGTTTGGATCAACTGCACAAATTATCTCCTAAACCTTCAGATATCCATGTGACAAGGTTCATAGATCCCTCAGTTTTTAAGCTTACTTACAATAAAAAACCAGAATATTTCTGCCACATATGGTCAGGAAATGAAGATACCGAAGTAACAACAATAAAAGATTTTTTTGATTATAGCCAAAATGACTACAGACACATACATATCTACACCTGCTTTGCGAACCAAAAATTAGGGGGCGGGTGGAAAACCCATGGCTTTGTTCAGGAGGAAATTATAGCGTATGAGATCCCCGGCTATGCGGCACTTCTTGCTCATACTGAAGAGCAAAAAATTCCATTAATGACACGGAATCCTAATCGTGAGAATTCTCCTGAAGGAACTTTTGGAGGCAGCCCTAACCCTCTTATCATTCAAGGGTTGTCCCGAGTGCAGATCGTCGATGCCAATTCTACTCCTTACTCTAAAGCCTATGGCGCTGGCATTTATAAAATTTCTCAAAAGATGCTATTAGAAACAACAGCCAAGCTCAATATTCCTCAAGATGTTACATTGCTAGCAATTGCAGCGCCCCAATTAAAAAGTCAAGACCCCTCTATACAATATTCACAAGAAGCTTTAGAAGATAGCTTCAACACTTTGGTTGCAGGGGCAACATTAGCGCAAACCACTTTTGTCGATCCAAATCGGAAGCTCCTTATACATTAAGGAAAACTGGGCGCGGGAGTTTTCAATAACAGTACAGAGGTGATTTATCTATTGCACCGTCTGGCAAAAGGATATACTGGGGTAAATTATATTCTGCATGCCTATGATGACAATGAGACTAGAAGGTTCAATACTAACTGGAATAAATTAGCCCCCAAATTTCAATATAAAACTCTTGAGCAGTGTTTAACCATCATGTCAAATCATTGGAAAGAGCGAGTTCGCAATGGCTTTCAATAAACTAATCAATTTTTTTTAATATTTTAAAATTAAAAATTGGCGCACGGATTTAGCAGTATTTTATTGTTTATTTTTATTAATATATGCTATCCCAAGTTTAACGGCTTATACACCTAAAACTACGATAAAGTTTGGCCTACTCGTCACTACATCTTGAAATTTACAAGATTGTTTTTTTGGCTTTGAGGATTTGAGGTGATAATCCTA